>JAAYWB010000059.1 GCA_012516855.1 Candidatus Cloacimonadota bacterium | reverse complement strand
TCTGCAATCACCGTATCATGGTACTGCTGCAGACTGGGTATATTGTTATGCCTGCCGATATAGAAGGTTGAGGGTGGATTGATGCTTGCTTTACCCAAGTATATTGTTAAATTGGCTGGAATATCAACAATGGATATGTCTACCGGAGCAGCTCCATAGTTCTCATAAACGGAGCATCTGTTCACTGGATCAAAAACGATATTTGGCACGATATTACTGGCTCCTACAATATGTATTCCTCCACCTTGTGCAAGGCTGTAATTGTGGTGGATGTTTAAGCCACTCAAGCACAATGACGCATTCGTGCTACTAATACCTGCACCGAGTCCGGCGTAATTACCGGTTATCTCGCAATTTGTAAGAGATATTGAACTCCCGGTCATATACGTGTTTCTAATCAGCACTCCCCCTCCTCTTGTATGCTCATCGTTTGCAATGTATCCTGTCCCATTGGTTAATGTAAAGCCCCGCAAGGTGGCGTTTTGCTCGGCATTAAGAAAAGCAACACAAGGGCCGTTTCGGTTACCGTCAATTATGGTCCGGCTAATGTAAGTGCTATCACCAGTTGTGGCTTCCAGGCTGCATACTCTGATGGATTTGCCAATGTAATTGATATTCTCCACATATGTGCCGGGATGCACAAGCACCGTATCGCCATTATTGGCAGCTTCAATGGCAGCCTGGATAAGAGTGTAATCCCCTGTTCCGTCCTGCTTCACGGTTATTGTGGTAGCCAACACGATACAAGGCAGTGTGACCACCAGGATCAGCAAAAGAATACGCATCTTTTTCTTCCTTTGTTTATTCTACCGGGTAAGGCGGTAAGGGTTTTCGCTGTCTCAAGAAAGGTGTAGAAAGCGCCATCATAGCTGCCGCTCTATCTCAGGTAAAAGATATAGCTATCGTTTCCCCTGAGCGAACCCGTAACAGAGCCTTGGACATTATTAGAAGTCATACATCCATATTCCTTACTGATAACTTGGCTGAACTAAGCATTCCATACCTAAAACCCACTTTGCCTCCAAAGGAAATTCTGTAAAGCAAAAAATGTTAAGCCTCTCTTTCTGAAATCATCCCTCTGACCTTATTTAATGGAACAGTTCCGTTATACACTTTCAGCATGACCAAACTACGGATTGCGGATCGGGGAAATTCTGGATTCGAGTGAAAGGTTTCGCGAAGGTTCAGCCAATAAAAAAGCGGCCTGCCGGAAATCCGGGCCGAGATATTCTTGGCAAGCCGCTGAAGATGTGGTACATCTCGGGGGATTCGAACCCCCGACCCACTGATTAAGAGTCAGTTGCTCTACCAACTGAGCTAGAGATGCACATGGTTGTGTCATTTTTTTTCTTACCCTCAGGCTGTCAAGCTAAATGCCTCAAACCATCGCCAGATCCCTTTGCCAGGGTCGCTGCCCTCGATGTGACACAGCCGGGCGAAATCCAGCCAGGGTGACGTTCATGTGACCCAACACCATTGTTTCAGGCATAGTTAGCCTCGATCATGTCCAGCATAAACGCACTGTTTATCCGCTCTTTATGTGATCCGTGCCTGTCGAAAACTTTCCCCCGCCTTGTCGCAAGCGGCTTGACAAAAACGCATCTACCACAGATTGGTATTGGTGTTATATTGATAATGGTAAGATTTGCCCTGAAGGAAAGACATGAAAGAGGAAATAGAGTTAAGAATAGTCAAAGAGGCCGATCCGGCCGAGATTTTGGCCCTCTACCGCCATCCTGGCTGGTGGCAGACGGACGATAACCCCCAATATCTAACCACGGTGCAAGGGATTGTGGCCAACAGCTTTTGTTTCGTGACCGCCCGTCTGAACGGAAAGCTGGTTGGCATGGGCCGCGCCATCAGCGACGGCTGCAGCGATGCTTACATCCAGGACGTGGTGGTTTACAGCGAATTCCGCGGACAGGGCATTGGCGGCAGAATCGTGGCCAAGCTGGTCGAATTCCTCCGTGCCAAGGGCATCCAGTGGATCGGTCTGATTTCCGAACCCGGCCACGAGGATTTCTACGAACGGCTGGGTTTTGCCCGGATGCAGGATTACACGCCCATGCTGCTTAAAATGGAGTGAGGCGCATTTGGATCTGCCTGAACTGAAAACACTTACCACCGCCGATGTGCCCTTGCTGCGCCAGTATCTTGACCGCTGGCCGCGCCAGAACTGCGATTACGCGGTGGTCAACCTGCTCACCTGGGGCAAGATTTACAACAACCAATTCACCCTCTGGCGCGACCATTTGGTGCTTTACAGCCCCAAACACGCCTATCTTTTCTTCCCCGTGGGGCCCGGCCTTGCCTCTTCCGACTTGCGTGAACTGCTGGACGCTTTCCGAGCCACAGACCCTGAAGCAAAACTCATCCTCATCCCGGAAAACTGGCCGCAGACCAATCCCGACCTGGAGAACTTCTTCACTCTCCAGGAAGACCGAGACTGGGCCGATTACGCCTATGCAGTGGAAAAACTGGTGAACCTCAGCGGCAAAAAAATGGCAAAGAAGAAAAACCTCGTATCCCAGTTCGCGCGTTCATATCCAGATTACCACGTGTTGCCAGTGACCCCGGAAAAACACGATGTTTTGCTGCGCTTCACTGAAAAGTGGAAACGCGAACGCAACGTTGACGGAGCCTATCTGAAAACGGAGTTCCAAGCCATCCAGAACACCCTGGCCATGTGGAACGAGCTGCCCGTGGACGGCATCATCATCTGCCACCATAACAAGATTTCAGCCTACTCTATTTTTTCACCTGTCAACCCGGACATGATCACCATCCACTTCGAGAAATACGACCCCGACATGAAAGGCAGCGCCCAACTCATCAACTGGGAAACAGCCCGCCACCTGAAGGGAAAATACACCTGGATTAACCGAGAACAGGACATGGGCCTGAAAGGCCTTCGTCAAGCCAAACTGACCTACCAGCCCGACTTCCTGGTGAAATTCATCTCCGGGATATAGTTCGTAACTTCTTTACTCCCAATCTATTCCTCCTTTGCCCCATCCCATTTGCCTCTCACTTGCCTCTCGTTGAGTTCCCGTTTGGCAAGCGGGAAGTCAGCGGGAAGTGAATGGGATGTGAGTGGGATGGGGCAAAGGAGGAATAGATTTCCAAGTCACGCGGAGCGGGGACGGAAAAGAAGGCTGAGCAGGTAGAGCAGGAATTCGAGGAGGACGATGTTGGCGCCGGTGGGCAGATTGAGCCACCAGGAGAGCGCGAAACCGCCCGTCGCAGCGAGAATGGCAATAAAGGCGCAGGCCACCACGGCGTGGTCGAGGCGTTTCACCAGATTGAAGGCTGTGGCGGCAGGCAGGATGAGCTGGGCGCTCACCAGGATGATGCCGGCCGCGCGCAGAGTTATCACGATATTGGCGGCCAGGAGGATCATGAAGAGGCGGTCCACCATCCGCACCGGCAAGCGGTAAAACTTGGCTAGGTCGGGATTGTAGGAAAGGTAAAAAAGCTCTTTGTAAAAGAAAGCGATGAAGCCGATATTCACCGTCATGAGGATTCCCAGCATCCAGAGATCCGCTGACGAGGCCAGCAGAACGTTGCCGAAGAGATAGCTGGCCAGATCGAAGCTGTAGCCGCGGCGGAGGGAAATCAGGATGATTCCCAGGGCCATGGAGACGCTGAGGAAAATGGTGATGGTGTTCGCTTCCTGAAGCTCGCGGCGTCGGGCCAGCCAGGTGATGGCCAGGGCCACGGCGATCACAAAGATGAGGGTGGTGAGTTGCAGGTTCAGCCCCAGCAAGAGCGCCAGCGCAATCCCGGCAAAGGCGATATGGGAAAGCGCTTCGCCCAGATAGGACACCCGGCGCAGGGTCACAAAAGGCGAAAAGAGCGCCAGGCAAACCGAGGAGAGCAGCGCGGCGAACAGGGCGTGAACCAAAAATGAAAACATCAGTAGTGCTTTTCGATGATGCGAACGGTATCGCCGAAGGTTTTTTGGATGATTTCGGCGTTCACCAGATCGGTCTGGGTGTGGCAGTGGAGGCGGCGGTTGAGGCAAACCAGGAAGCTGCAGTATTCGGTGAGGGTGTGAAGGTCGTGGGAGATGGTGATAATGGTTTTACCTGCCTCGTTGAGGTCCTTCAGGAGGGAAAAGAAGCTCTGCACGCCAGGCAAGTCCACAGAGGCCTCCGGCTCGTCCAGGATCAGGTAATCGCTGTCGGATACGAGCGCCCGGGCCAGGTAAACGCGTTGAAGCTCTCCGCCGGAGAGGCTTCCGATCTGCTTATTCGCCAGGTTCCCAATTTTGGTTTTAGCCAAAGCCTGCCGCGCCCGGTCCTTGTGGGAAGTTCGGAATCTTTCCCCCCCCCCCAGTTCGCCAGCCAAACCCAGCAGAACGAGGTCGAGGGCGGTGGCGGGAAATTTCCGGTCGAATTCCTCATGCTGGGGCAGATAGCCCAGAGGGTGGGCTTTAAGCCACTCCAGATGCGGCTGGCCGTCAATTTCGATGGAGCCGCTCTGCAAGGGTAAAAGGCCGAGGATGAGTTTGACCAGGGTGGATTTTCCCGCGCCGTTGGGGCCAATGACGGCGACAAATTCGCCGTCGGCCAGTTCCAGGTTGATGTCCTTGAGGACGGGAATGCCGCCGTAGCTGTGGGAAAGCCCTGAAATCCTGATCACGGCAGGGATTCGGTCTGCCAGGCCTGCTTCATTCGCTCCCAGTTCTCGCTGATAAGGTCAGGCAGCGTTTGGGCCTGGATACTGAAGCCCAAGGGATCAAGTTCGATCACGCGAAGGTTGAATTCCCGGGCCAAAACATCAGCGGACTTTCTATCCATCTGGGGTTCCACGCAAATCGCCTTAACTCCGTGAGCGCGGATCAACTCACCCAGCCGGGTCAGTTCACGGGGTGTGGGTTCACGGCCGGGAGAGCTTTGCACGCTGCCCAGGTCATCGATGCCGTAAGTCGCGCTGAAATAGTGAAAGCTGTCGTGAAAGCTGATCAGCGGAGTTGGGCCGAGAGCTTCCCGTTCGCGGCTGATTCTCTCGTCCAGAGCGGCCAGACGGGCCACCAGGTCCAGGGCGCGGTTGGCGATTTCCTCGCTACGCTCGGGGAACATCTTTTGCAGGCGTTCGCTGAGGCGCAGGGTGAGTTTTTCCATCAGCAGCGGCGAAAGCCAGATGTGGGGGTTTCCGTTTTCGGGAACCACACCTTTAAGCAATTCCTCCGCCCGGAGGTGGGTGTCACCCAGCGCAGTGAAAGCCTTTTCAAGATCGGTTTCCAGGCCCAGTCCGTTGGAAAAGGCCAGCCTGGCTTCACGTAAAGCCCTGATGTCCCGGGGACCGGGACTGAAGGTGTGGGGAGACGCGTTGGCCGGAATGAGGAAGCGAACCTCAAATTCCGGCCCAAGCAGGTCAGCCAGCAGAAGTTCGTAGGGCCGGATACTCGCCATCACCAGCGGACGTTGGTTTTCAGTGGCCTTTTTACAGCCGAAAAGGGCCAGTATCAGCAAGGCCAGCAGGGTAGTAATGCGTTTCATTCCATTTCGCGCAAAAGCTGGGTGAGCAGGCGCACGCCGACTCCGGTGGCGCCGTAGGAATTTATCCCGCTTTCCTTGTCTTTATGGGCGGTGCCGGCGATGTCGATGTGCAGCCAGGGTTTGCCGTCCACAAATTCGCGGATAAAGAGCCCGGCTGTGATCGTTCCGGCCATAGGGCCACTGCTGTTCTTGAGGTCGGCGACCTCGCTCTTTATAAGGTCCAGATAGGGTTCGTGGGTGGGCAGTTGCCAGATCATTTCGCCGGTGAAGTCAGAGGCGAGCCGCAGCTTCCCCAGCATCTTTTCGTTGTTGGTCAGCACCGCGGAAATCTGGTTGCCCAAGGCGCCGACGGCCGCTCCGGTAAGGGTGGCGATGTCAATAACTTGGCTAACATGTTCGCGGCTGATGGCATAGTGGATGGCGTCGATCAGGGTGAGGCGCCCTTCCGCGTCCGTGTTGATCACTTCGATGGTTTTGCCGCTCATGCTGCGGATGATGTCGCCGGCATGGTAGGCCGCGCCGGAGACCATGTTTTCACAGGCGGCGATCACGCCCAGCACATTCACTTTGAGCTTAAGGGTAGCGATGGCGGCGAAGGTGCCGATCACTGCTGCGGCGCCGGCCATGTCGCTCTTCATATTCACCATGCCCTGGGGTGTTTTGATGCAGTAGCCGCCGCTGTCGTAAGTGAGCCCTTTACCGATGAGGCCGATGGTTTTGGCTTTGGGTTCTGGGTTGCCGTTCCAGGACATCAGAATCAGCCTCGGTTCCTGCTTCGAACCTTTGCCCACGGCCATAAGGGCCTCCATTTTCAGGCGTTTCAGCTTGTCCTGCCCGAAAACCTCGATGGAAAAGCCGTATTTAAGGGCCGCTTTCTTGGCGATTTCGGCCAGGGAATCGGGATAAATAACGTTGGCGGGCTCGTTCACCAGGTCGCGGGCCATGTTAGTTGATTCCGCGAAGATGCGTCCTTCCAGGATGCCGCGGTTGATGTGGCGGGTTGTTTTGGGATTCACGGCCAGATGCACCGCTTTCAGGCTGTGGCCCTTGCTTTCGCTGAGATATTTGTCGAACTTGTAAGCTGTCAGTAGCGCGGTTTCAGCCAGGATATGGCCGAAATTCACCTCACCCACGGGATTGCTGAAGCCCGGGTAGAGAAAGGCCTCGCGAGCGTCGATTTTGAGGGCGGCCCGGATACAGAGGGCGAAAAGTTCGCGCAACCTGGCGCAGTCGAGGTCCTGGGTATTGCCCACGCCGCAGAGGATGATGTTGCTGCGGTGGCGGGCGTGCACCAGGGGAAAGCTCTTCAGGTTTTTGTAGCTGAAAGTGAATTCATCCTGCTTGACGATGATGCCCACGGCATTCTTGATGTGTTCGGGCAAATACTCAATGTTCTGGAAATCACCTTTGTCGCCGTGCATGATGATCACTGTGTCCATATGCTCCGCCGGTTTGCGCAGCAGGTCGATCTTCATTGTTATCTCCTATTTATGTTTGATGTTAAAAGTCTTCGCTGAGGCTGATATAGAAGGTGGGCCTGGAGTTGGTTTCCAGGTCTGTGAGCCAGGTAACGTCCAAAGCCAGGATAACATAGCCCAGGTCCAGACGCGGACCGAAGCCGTAGCCAAGCCTGAGGTCCTTCAGCTTGCTGCCGTCAAAAGGCTGGAAGTTGTCAAAATCGTCAAACACCGTGCCCAGTTCTGCGAAAATGCTGCCCCGGATGTTGGGGATGGTCAGGGGCAGGGGAAAGGCCATATCTATGTATTCGAAGAAAGGAAAGCGGAGTTCAGCCGTCAACACCGCCTTTTTAGAGCCGCTCAGGTTGTCCCCGTAAGCCCGGATGCCGTAATATCCGCCCAGGGAAAAGCGCTGGTGATTCGGCCCCGTGCTGATTCCGGCGATACCTCTGAGGGCAATGGAATAGCGCTTGCTAAAGAGGGTGTAGCTGCGCCAGTCCAGATAGTTGGTCACATAGTCGATCTTGCCGTCGTTGATGGTGGTGTTCAGGTCGTAATAGAGCCGCCAGCCGAGCAAAGGACCGGTGGAGCCGTAAAGGGCGTTGTCGTGCACCAACCTGAAACCGGGTGAATAAACGAGGTCGAGGTCGTTGGCCAGTTCTACTTCGAGGCTGTCGCCAAGCTGGTAGAGGTAGCTGCCGCGCTGGTAAACCATTTGGTCGAATTCCAATCTCAAAAATCGGCTGAAAGGATAGCGCAGCAGAAAGTAGCCGCCGCTCTGGCGTTCCCGGTAGCGGAACCAGATGTCGTTGTTGGGTCCCGGCACGACCTCTCTGAAAAAGTACTCATCGTTGTGGTTGAAGACGCCGATTCCGTAATCCATCCGCTGCCTCAGATAGAGATAGGTGAGCGCGAGGTTTGATTCCTCTAGCTTTCCGGACACTCCGGCGTTGATGCCGATGCCGTGGTCGCCCATCATATCGCTCATGCTCAGTTCCACATAGCCAATGGTACCCACCGTGGGCGAATAGGCCAGTCCGCCCCAGAGGCTGTCCAGGGAAAACCTTGCCCGGTATGGCTTTACCACTGGCGGGTTGTCCTTAGTTTGGGGACGGTCATCGTAGCTGAAGTCCCGCTGCAGCAGCAGAGAGTCCTCGGCGGTGTATTCGAAAGTGGGAAATTCAGTTAGGAAAGGGTCCCTAGTGGAGAAACCGGCGGCGGGATTGACCCGGCGGGGCTTCAATGCTTCCCGTTTGCCGTAGCGGTCCAATTCGCCCAAGTCGATGCCAGCCAGCAGGCTGTCTTCCAGCGCCACGGTCCGGGGGGCTGGATAGGCGGAGAAACGAAGCGTATCCAGGCTTCTATCCTTGAAATAGATATCCCAGGCGCCGTCGAAATAGTTGGCCAGCAATAGGTGGCGGCTGTCGGGGGAAAGGTCAGCGGAATAGACTCCGGAGAGGACGCTCGTCACTTTTGCCCTGCCTCCGCCTTTCAGGTCCAGCGCGAAGATATTGCTCACGCCGCCATCGGAGTTGATATAGTAAAGGTTTTGGCCTTTGGCGTCCACCTGGGGAAAGCTGCAGTCTTTCTTTTCAAAGGTGTGTTGGGTCAGTTCTCCGCCGGCAAGGTCAAGGCTGAAGATGTTCCGGTTGAGGTTGGCAAAGAGGCCCCGGCGTCTGCTTTCTGGATCGCGGCTGCGTTCCGAGGCGAAGACCACGCTCTGCCCGTCCGGGGTGAAGCGGGGCTGGAGGTCGTTGTAGAGGTCATCGGTGATGCGTGTGAGGTTTTCGCTCTCCAGATCCATCAGAAAAAGGTCACAGCGCATCCCCTGCTGTCCGGCGAAAACCAGGCTGCGGCCGTCCGGAGCCACGTCCAGTTCATAGATGGCGCTCATCCCGGCGGGGGCGATGGAGCGCACGATCTTGCGCCGATCAACGTCCAGGATGTGGATACGGTCGCCATTGGCGGTTTTGGCGGCAAAGGCCACGCGGCGGTTGTCCGGGAACCAGCTCAGGTTGGAGCGGAAGCAGTGAAATTCCTCTATTTCCCCGGTGGCTTCGCCTTTCAGGATTCGGCGCGGCTCGCTCAGGCCGTGGAGGCTGCCCATCCAAACGCTGTAGCGAGATTCGGCGCTGCTGAACCAGACATAGCGGCTGCCATCAGGCGAAAAGCGGGGCATCAGGTTGAAATAAGCGCCCTTTTTCTTGCTGTCGCTGCGTTTTTCCAAGCTCTCCACAGGGATGCCCTGGCTTTCCACCAGGGGGTAAAAATCACGTTTGAGCTGGTAGCGCCAGCGGGATTCAAGGTCATCGAACTCCAGGCCGAAAACCTTCTTGGTGGCGTTGTCCAGACCGTTAGAAGAACGCAGGGTGTAATAATATTCCGTCACCTTGTCTTTGCCATAGCTCTTGGCGAGGTAGGCCAGAAAGCTTTCCCCCAGCCGGTAGGCGTAGTATCCGCCCAGGTTTTGCAGGGGGGGCAGCTTGTCGTTCACCACCATGTCCAGGATGAACATGTTGTTGTAATCGCTCTCGCCGCCGATGGAGAGGTATTCCGGCAAACCTTCCGAAAACCAGAAGGGAAAAGAGGTGGGGCGCATGGACCTGAGCGCGTTAGCGACCCCGTCTTCCAGGGCGTTGGTATAAGCGTGGGTAAGCTCGTGGGCCAGCAGTTCCTCTAGGTCGGAGTAGCTTCCGTCGAAAGGTATAGCCACCCGGTTGCGCAGGCTTTCGGTGAAGCCGCCAACCCCTTCCGTGAGCAGGGGATAGATGATGTTTGTGCTTTGAAAATTTGTCTTGCTGCTGTAGAACATCACCGGGATGCGGGAACCGATGGGAAAAGTGAGCTGGTCTTTCAGCGTGTAGTAGGTCTCCTCCGCCATCAATGCCACCACCCGGCCGAATTCATCTTCGCCCCGGGGGTAATAGATGTCGAAGTGCATGGTCTGCAGGGTGGACCATTCTTCGGGGACAAGGTTGACCTTGTTTTGCCCGAAGTAATAGGCGGGGGAGGTTCCCGCCGCCAGCAGCAACAAGAGCAGGAGAATGTATCTCAGTTTCATCGGCATCCTTAGAATATGCTGAATTTAAGGTATTTCCTGGGGTTGGCGCGAACGTCCGCCACCAGTGAATCCAGACTGGCCACTGAGCTTTGGAACTGGCGGTAAAGGCCGTCGTCGCGCAGCAGCTTTCCGGCCGTGCCCTGGCCGCTGTTCAGGGTGTGCAAAGTCGCGTCCAGCCTGCCCGACAGGATTTTCAGGCTGTCCAGGGCGGAGTTTACCCTGACCATGGCTTCCGGTGCCTTGCCGAGAGCGCCTTCCAAATCGGCTGAACTGGCCTGGACAACATTCCGCACCTCGCCGGTGAGCCTTTCGATTTGCCCCAACGCGGCTTCCAAATCGCCTTTGGCCTCCAAAGCCAGCCTGTCCACCGACGTCGCCGCTTGCTGGGCATTGTCGAGCACCAGGTTCGATTTGCCGATCAATCCGTCTTCCCCACCCAGACTGGCAAAAAGGGTTTTTATCTCTTCAATGGCCAAAGTGGCTTCACCGATGACGCCCATTATCCCCTGGGGTGAATCACCCTCGAGAACCTGCTTGGTGTTCAAAAGGCCCGGTCCCTCTCCTGGAGTGATGTTGAGCAAGGTCCCCCCCATCAGGCTGCTGTCTGAAATCAGAAAGCGGGAGCCCTCTTTGAGGCGGACGTCGCTGTTTATCCGCGCCGTCACCAGAATATCCCGGTCCCGCGCCTCTATCTTTTTCACCCGGCCCACTTCCATGCCCCTGAAAGTCACCTGGTCCCCCACCTCCAGGCCCATCACCTCGTCAAAGCTGATGCGCAGGTCCGTCTGGGCGCGGGTCGAGATGCGGTTGCTCAACCACAGGTAGCAGAACAACAGAATAGCCAGGGTTAGAATCGTGAAGAGGCCCACCTTGAGCTGGGTTCTGCGGATGTTCGGATAGAATCTTGTCACTGCCCTTCCTCAGGTTTTCAGTTCTTTCTTCTCGGCGGCTGGAAAGAGGATGTTGTTCAGGATCAGCCTGTATCCGGGCGAGTTTTTATGGAGGTCGAGGATAGTTTCGGGATCGCCGACCTTGTGCTGGTAATCCTCGGGATCATGTCCGCCGTAGAAGGTGAAGGTGCCTTTGCCGATGTTGCCGTGGATGTATTTAACCTCATTCTGGCCCGGCACCTCGGCCAGGATGATCACGCTTTTCTTCACCTTGTCCTTGAAAAAGGAGGTGGTTTGCCCCAGAAAGCCGTCGATAACGTTCACGTGGCACTGGGTGAGCATGGTGGGCACGGGATCGTATTTGGCTGAAAAATCGAATAGTTGGAAATAGTCCGCTTCCGCCCCGCGCAGCCGGGAATAGTCGCTGGCGTCGATATCGGAAAATTCATATTCAAAGGGATTGGTCTTTAGCTTGAAGTTTTCGAAGGCAAAGCAGCGGCTGAAATCCAGCTTGCTTTGGTATTGGGGGTCGATTCCATCGCCGTCGACGAGGCTGTCCACAATGTCCGTTCCGTAAGCCGCCATCGCGATGTCGAAGGTATCCGTGGCAGCGCACATGGCAAAGAGGAATCCGCCATTCTCCACAAACTCGCGGATTTTTTGCGCCACCGCGTGCTTAAGCTGCCAAACCTTGGCGTAGCCGTGCCTCGCGGCCATTGCCTCGTTCACCTGGACGTCGTTTTGATACCAGGGCATGTGGCGGTAGGAACCGTAAAACTTGCCGAACTGCCCCGTGAAATCCTCATGATGCAGATGCAGCCAGTCATAATCCACCAGCTTGCCATCCAGCACCTCATCGTCCCAGAAACGGTCATAATCGATTTCGGCGTAGTTCAGGGCCAGGGTCACCGCGTCGTCCCAAGGCAAGGCGTTGGGCGGGATGTAGATGGCGATTTTCGGCTCTTTTTCCAGAACCAGCGCCTCCATGTTCGCATCCTGGATTTCGGCCATGATGGCGGCCACTTGGGCGGAGGATACCAGCTCGAAACGCACTCCGCGGATGTTGCAGAGCGCGGCCAGGCCTTCGGATTCCGGCATCAGGAAACTTCCGCCCCGGTAATTGAGCAGCCATTTCACCACATACTGCTCTTTAAGCGCTTCGAAGGCGACTCCGTAGGCTTTCAGGTGGTTGCTCTGGGTCTGGTCCATCGGCACCAGGATTTCAGCCCCCGACAGGGAGCACAGCGCAACCACCAAAATCAGCAAGTATCTTTTCACGCGGTTCCTCGTTCGGCGTCTCATCCCTTTGGTAAAGGGATTTTCACCCATTTTTCCATGTTAAATATCAAAACCCTCCAGCGGCCATAAATCTGTCAAGCTAATTCTGCCAGAGCTTTGTCGCACTATAGCTTTCTGAGGACATGCTCCCCCAAGGTTGATGCCTGAACCAGAAAAGAGGCAGCCCCCAGCATAGACAGCCACCATACCGCTTTTCTTTTCTCAACGGATTCAACTGATTTGGGGAGAAAAAGTTGGCGTAGAGCTCCTTGGTCATCCTGATTTCCGAACTCCAACAGAGCCTCGCAGAGGCAGCAGGACGATAGCGAGGGTGTGAAGTGGCCGGGAACCCGATGAAAGAATGAAGCGATGCTGTCTGGCCGTTAAGGCCCTTCATTGTGCTACGGATTCGCCTCCCGCACAATGCCCGCATTTGATTCGAGGATCTTGCGGAAGGCGTGGGAGAGGAATGGTCGCGAGCGCTCAGGGCCTGCCTGACAGGATCTTTGGATGGGTAAGCATTTTAGCGCTCTTTTAGGCCAAGTGGGTGCAGGCGCTCAACCAAAAAGAAGCCCTCCGAGCTTCACCAACCCGGCATGAATGGGAATAAAAAGTCCCGCGCCAAAAAAGCGCGGGACCAAGGTTAAGTTGGAATGGAATTCTACTTCAACAGAATGGCTTTGGCATAATATTCTTCGCCACCGGCTTGCATCCTAACGAAATAGACTCCCGAAGAGCAGAGCCGTCCGTCTGAACCAGTGCCGTTCCAATTCTGCCGATACACACCGGCTTCCTTGTTCTCGTTAACCAGGGTCTGGATGATTTGTCCGCGCATATTAACAATGTCGATCTTCACAGGCAGACTGGTTTTCACGCTGTAGCTGATGGTCAGGTCCGGATTGAAAGGATTGGGATAGAGGGAACTAATGCCAGTAGCAAGAGGAATCGCAGGGGTGTATTCACCTTCGCCCGGGACGGTAATGGCAATGGGTCCGAAGAACGTGTTGGTGCCGTCCATATCCAGAGCTTCAAGCCAGTAGTAATAAGATTGCTCCGGCTGTATCACCGTGTCACTGTACATGTAGGAAACAGGCAGTGAGGTGTTGGTGGCTGGGATCAGGGTATTCTGGTCCTCCGCCTCGGCCAAAACGTCGCTGTTCCCGCGCAATATCCTGTAGCCGATCATATTCGACTCTGTCTGGGTAACCCACATCAGATTGACCGCGTCATTGGTGATGCTCATCGATGCGGTGAAAGTGGAAAGCTCTACGGGGAGTGGTGGGTCGTAATAGATGCAGTTTCCAATTTCTACTGGGCTATACCACGTCCATTCATCGTCGTAAAAATTCTCTCCACTCATATAACGCGGATACAAACACACCCATATATCATCTTCAGGATTCCTAATTCTCAGCTTTACATGAAAGAATTGTGTTGCGTTATAGGGAAGTATAGTTCCAGACCCTTCATCCTGAAGAAACTCCGTAGTTACTGAGAACACATCAGTCATAGAGTTATTCGCTATCAACCAATAAAACTGAATTGGAGGGTAACCAGGAATAACTAAATCTTGTATCAGTGTCCCTTTTGTGACTTCAACATTTTCGCCTGTTGGTACCCCATTTCCAGGGCATACTTCAGTTCCAAAAGCACTGCTGTATTGCAATGAAACAAAACATGTTCCAAGCCTTGTTTGCTTTTGAGTATCAGAAATGCCCTGAGCCATGACATCGAACTCAAACCATGTTCCCCCTGAATCTTGAGTTAATTCTCCGTTGGCCAAAGTGTATAGTATTCCAACATCTCCCTCAATCCCCTGAGCCGCCAAGAGGATTGGCAAAACAGCCATCAATAATAATATAAGCATCCTTTTCATTTTTTACTCCTTAATTATGGTATCTGAGTCCAATGACCGGAATTTGGCCTCCAGTAATAAGTCCGGTCTGTTGGGATAACATTTCCATCAAGATTAAAATCTGCGATATAATAACCGTGCCACAACCCACTTTGAATGCGCCAATAAAGATTATTGTCAGCAGAAGCTATGATTCCATCCTGATTGGCATCCCCGGAGTACAAGGCTAGAGTGCCAGGTTCAATCTCATTTACTCCCAAAGAATTACCACCGAATACAGAATTCAATACCGTCAAATCAGCTGGCGTTGATCCGGCAGAATCAGAGGAAAAGACAAATGGTTCGGCAGACATCACTTCGAGATGGTTTCTATGCTGCACGATAATATAATACTCCATACCTTCGGTGAACTCGAAAGCCAACTCCGGATTTCCATTCACATCCACCACAGTGCCATCGTTGAGCAGGAAGCAGCTCTGCGGTTGTTCAAACGGGCCGGTGGAGGTAGCCCGGAGCTGGATGTAGATCCAGTCCACGATGTAACGGGGTGAGGCGTCTGGAAAAGCTGTGAGCGTTATGCTGGCATCATAAGGCGAAGTAAGTGGAATGTAACCATTGTCGCTCAGGATATGGGTCATGGTCCCGCCTGCGACATAGGGCCCCTGCAGAAACACCTTGAGACCTGTGTATATGTAGAGCGGGGGTTCGATCACGATGTTGCACGGGCCATGGGGCAGTCCGTAGCTGATAGCGTGGTTGAGCGGGTCACGCAGGATCACATCGGAGAGCATGACATCCGTTCCTCCAGGACCTGTAGATTGGTCTTTGGCTTTGAGGGTAACGTAAAAAAGCGTTCCTGTGCCGTAAGCTCCCGGTGTGTAACCCAAAATGGAGCAGGTGGCGGTGTAACCTCCGTTTTCCTCGATGATGAACCATTGGGTTTGGCCAACATCGTTGAGAAACTCGCCTTCCTCGAAAGCCTCGAGTCCGCTTACTTCCAGATAGGTGTCATCAAAGTCGAAATGCACTTGATAGCCACGCAGGGGTGTACCTTGCACCAAGCCCTCGATTTTAACGGCCACGCGCACCTCTTCATAGTAAAGAAGGTCATAATGCGGCAGGTCGATCCAGATGTGTGCGCCTTCCTGGATTACTATCTTGCCATGCTCCAGAGTGAAATCCTGAATGTTTTGGTTGAGCGGATCCCGCAGGATCACATCGGAGAGCAGCACATCCGTTCCTTCAGGACCTGTGGTTTGATCAAAGGCGTTCAGGGTTACGTAGAACAGGGTTCCCTCGCCAATGGCACCGGGCGTATAGCCCAAAATGGAGCAGGTGGCGGTGTAACCTCCGTTTTCCTCTATGATGAACCATTGGGTTGGGCCGACATCGCTGAGAAACTCACCTTCCTGGAATGCGTCCAGCCCTGTCACAGCCAGATAAATGTCATCAAAATCCAGATGGACCTGATAACCGCGTAGGGCGTCCCCGGCTTCCAAGCCTTCGATCTTCACAGCCAGGGTAGTGGTACCGTAGCAATACAAGTCCTCCAGTGCTGGGTCAGTATAGATGCGCACTTGCCGGCGAACATGGATGACACCGTTTTCAATGCTGCCAGCGGTGATGGATTGGTTGAGCGGATCACGCAGGATCACGTCAGAAAGTTCCACAGGGGTGCCCGATGGACCAGTGGACAGATCTTTGGAGCTTACATTAACATAAAACAGAGTACCGGACCCGATGGCTCCGGTAGTGTAGCCCAAAATGGAGCAGGTGGCGGTGTAACCTCCGTTTTCCTCTATGATGAACCATTGGGTTGGGCCAACAGCACTTAAGAATTCTCCTTCTTGGAAAGCCGTCACTCCAGACACTTCCAGATAGGTGTTATCAAAATCAAGATGAATCTGGTAACCACGCAAGGCTTCTCCCATGGTCAGGCCTTCTATCTTCACAGCCAGGGTAGTTGATTCAGAATAGTATAGTTGTTCTTCAGGCGGATCGATATAGATGCGCACCTGTGCCCAGGCAAATTGGGTGAAAAACAAACCCAGCACCAGTACCAAAAAGATTTTGGCATATCTTAATAAAATCATTATGTACTCTCCTTTGACATTTATTACTGAGTCCCTGTAGCAGTTACCCGGAAGAATTTCTTGTCTTCTTCCACGGCTTGGCTCCAAGCAGACTCAGTCAGTCCAGAAGCCTCCAGCTGCCAATCATTAGCCAGGGGATCCACTGCCGAATAAACTGAATAGGTACAACCGGATACCTGATCCCATGATACAAATAAAACATTGCCAATTATTGTCAGTGCAATGTGTTGGGGCAGTATTGGAATTAGGCTGTTTTCAACATCCTGAGCGACCACGGGATCGAATAAGGTAGCGTTGTCATCCCAGTATTGCTGGTTAGACATCATGTTTTGCTGAAAACCGATCCCCGCTCTGTGTCCCGTGTCGAGAACCTTGAATTTTACATTGAAAAGCTGTTGTGGGGTGGTAGAAAGCAACCCGCCATTTCCTGCTGAATACAAATATTCAAAGGTAATCGCCAGACGGGTGCTGGTATTGTCGTTGATGATGAAGTAGTAAAACGGGAAGGGTTCCCTGTACACCAAGTTACCCTGAGTAACGATCACGTTGTTGTTTGTCCTGACATTAAAGCCAAAAGCCTCAGGGTTATAATTCAGCAGGACTATCCCTGTTCCCAGCCTTTGATCGCTTTCCGCGCTGCTGGCCATAACGTCCAGGCTGAAATAGCTTTCCCCTTCCCATTCGACCAAGTCTGGGTTGGCAAAAGAAAACTCGATGTCGCCGCGATTGGTTGTGCCCTGCTGTGCGAAAAGCCGTCCGCAAGTGAGCATTGCCAGCAAAATAAAGAGTAGCGAGAATTCCAGGGTTTTAGGCTTCATACGTTCACCGAGAAGTGGGCACCATGCTAATCAAACCTGTATTAATCCGCCACATGGAATTTAGGTCACTGGGAGCGACAAATCCATCCAGGTCAAAATCTGCGGAGTAATAGCCACTCAGGCCAGTCTGGAGCCTCCAGTAGGAATTACAGTCGTTGGGATTAACCGCTCCGTCCTGGTTTGCGTCACCAGACGCCAGGGCTACAATCCCAGTCTCCACTTCTTTCACACCGCCGCCTCCATAAATACTGGTGATATCACTCAGATCCAAGATAGGCGGGGAACCGCTGCTTCCAAAGTTGATTGCAGAACTGCTCATCGCAGCCAGATGGTTGCGGTGGCGGACAACAACATACCAAGGTCCGGGAGAGCTGTTCATCAGGATAAGGTAGGGCTTGTCAGGCAGGCGCAGCCAGCCGTCGGAACCCAGCCAGGCGGATTTGGACACTGTGGGCTGGCCATCATAGGTCGAACGCAGTTCCAGCAAGCACCAGTCCACCACGTCCTCAGGGATGTAGTCTACCGTCACCGGATCCGCAGCGTATGGAGATGTAAGAGGGATGACGTCATTTTGCAGAGTGTGCATGGAGCCATTGCTGTAAGCCCCTTGCAGCCAGCATTTAGCTTTTAGGTAGGCAGGAGAAGGCCCGATTATTACATCGCCGTTGTTGGTGGTCACATCTGGGATGACGTGCCCAGTCAAGCTATACAACTGGAAATTGTAGAATTCGAGGGTGGTGAAGCCTTCTTCAATCGCGGTGAAAGTTATATAGATCAAATCACCGGGTCCGAACACCGACGCTCCGCCCTGGAGGATTTGGCTCGAAATACGCACCCTGTCCGGTGCTTCTGGAGCGGCTATGAACCAGTACATTGGGAATCCGTCGAGCAAGCTGCCGCGGGCGGCTGAGACAAAAGTCACCTTGCTGGGGTCATAGGTAATCCAACTGGTGCTGCCTCGCACCTCTGTTACAGTATCCAGATGCACTGTGACCGTGAAGTTCTGCTGTATTTCGGCTGTCTGCGGATTGGGGGTGATGCTAACCACCTGTGCTCCCAAGCTTAAAGCCAGGCAAGCCAGAAGTAGGGTAACCGCGAGTCTGGAATACATTTTTCTTGATCCTAAAAGTGGAGTCCGCCCCGTAGGGCGGACTCCGTTCATTAGTTTACTTGATAAGGAGGCCTTTGTTGGTTTTCACATAGTCTTGCGCTTCCATGCGGAAATAGTAGATTCCGGAGGAAACGGAGCGGTTGTTGCTGTCCTTGCCATCCCAAACCACGCGGTACGTTCCAGCGGCCTTGCTTTCATTAATCAAGGTGCGGACCAGCTGTCCACGTGAGTTGTAAACATTGATCTTCACGCTGCTGGCTTCCTTCAATCCGTATTGGATGGTAGTGCTGGGATTGAAGGGGTTGGGGAAGTTGCTGCCCAGATAGCTTTCCAGCGGAATCACATTCACCAAGTCTTCGTTGGCTGTGTAGTCATAGGTTATGGCGATGTCATGGTTGTCCCAGCTGCGGGCAATCATCGGCTGAAGCGTGATTTCAGTGTCGCTACCCACCACGTTGAAAACGAGGGTGGCAATGTTGCCGTCGCCTTCCAGGGCGTTCTGACCCAGGGTGGCACAGGAGACCTCCACCAGGCCTTCAGCATTGGTGTGCAGCAGCAGGCTGGCTTCCGGCCAGATGTTACCTTGCTCAATAGACGCCAGTTGCAATCCGCTGCCGTAGGCGATGGGCATGTTCAGGCCTTTCAGGAATCCATTGTTTCCACTCAGTTCCAGATTCACAACGATCTGGCCACCGTTGTTCTGTGTAGCCATCATCACCATGACAGGATTGAGTTCCGGGAAATTCCTGTGATTATCTTCGTAATGTGTGTTGTAGTAGTTCATGGCGAACATCATCAGGTCTTCGATGTTGATCCTGTTGTCCGGTATGGGGCGGGAACGGCGTGCGTAATCTGTTGAGGGACCAACGTCGATCACGTTATTCCAGGCTTCGTTGCTGGAGTTGAAGCCCCAGACAGCACCCAACAAGCCGATATCGTCATCCATGACTTTTCCGTCTTCATTCACATCTCCGGGCCAGTAGGATATGGACTCACGGTGGAAGGGAGCTTCGGGCGCGGCGCTGATGTTGCCAGCCTCATCCACGGCGAAGAGGGTGATGTAATAATAACCACGCTCCATGCCAGTTAAAGTATAGGGGAAGGTTTGGGGAGGGTCAATCTCAGCGAATTTCACCCAGCCGTTTTGCGGGCTGCCAAGTAGTGGATCTGGAGCAGCGAGACTCGGCTCGCTGTGGTCGTCATACTCCGGATAGTGGGTGTAGCCGGTTCCGGCATCACCGTAACTCAGGGTCCAGATCTGGATCTTCTTCGCGCCTTCAGGGTTAGTCCACATCAGGTCGATCGAGTTGTTCGCGTTGGGCGTAGTGCGGCAGGGATGCAGAAGAGCGGTGATCTCGTCTTCCCAAACCACAGGAGTGGGGGGTATGTTGTCGATCAGGATCCACTTGTCCAACGTGTCAAAGCACTCTATTGGTTGGTTATTCTCATCCCGCAGGGTAACCTCACCCAAAGGCAACTGGATGTAGCAGCCATCGGGCACGTTGTTGTAGTCTGCGGTACTGGTCGCGTCAAAGGTGAAGAGGGTGACATTCTCGCCGGTGACACTGCCGGCACCTAAAAAGGCACCAGTGATTACGTAAATCCATTCTGTATCTGTGCTCTGGTCGACTATATAAAGAGGGCTCGTAAAAGCCGATCCCATAACGAAGTTCGTGGGAGCTGTGGCAAAATCCGCCTTGGGGATGATGAGCATCACGTCGAAACCACGCAGGTTTCCAGCGTACGAAGCTTTCACGGAATAGGTCTGCTGCACGTTGTCCTGGATAACTTCCAGAGGCGCGTCCACATACAGAACGGTGCCGTTGCCGTAGATCGTCTGGTCCACAATGAAATAGGTAGGAGCGTACGTGTTGGTGGGGATCAGTGTATTTACGTCTGGTTCATCACCAGAATTATACACATGGATGTAGTTATTAGAGAATTCGTTTCCAGTTACTGTAATTTCAGAAGATACTGAGTCTATCTCTTCAAGTATCAACGCATACTCTGATCCTTCAATCTCGTTGTTAGTAATTAATGCACTTTCAGTCAAGTAGCAATAGATACCGGAGCTAGAATTTGTGATTGTATTACCATCTATTACTGAGTCGATTCCTCCATAATCCAGGACTGCAATCTCAGTAGCGCCATCAATTACGCAACCAGATATCTCTAACCCCAAGTTTTCCTTAGCGTAGAATGATGTCTCGCATCCTGTCAAAGTAGCATTCGAAACCACCAGATCAGTAGTATTTTGAAGTATGATTCCCGAAGCAGTCCAGTGAGTTCCTGTTCCTGGCCATATCCAATCTACTCCAGTAACTGAACAATTTGTCACCGATCCAGTGGCAGATGAAATATCAATGCCATTCTGCGCAATAATGTCAGTGAGCCCTTGACCGGTTACCGTAACATTATCAAGGTCGACAGTAAGATTACCGCCATTCCCTGTCAATACTACTCCAGTCTTTTGGAAGTCAGTCACATCAACATGGTCGAGTTTGATGTTGAAAGACCCGGTGGTGTTATTATAGGCGAAGACACCTACTCCATGCTGAGCGCCGCTGAATGGATCGTTCATTATGTTGATCACATCCACGTCTTCAAGGGTACCCCCGGCGTTCCAGAACGCGACCCCATTGAAGCGGTAGTTAGCGTTTCCTTTGTTGCCGCCGTCCACAATAACGTTTTTGAGCGTGAATTCCTGTACTCCATCCACGAACACGACCGGCTTGTTGGCTGCTGAGGTTGTGAACGACAGAGGCAGGACATCCGGCGACTGGATCACCACCGAATCAGTGCCAACCCCGCGGATGGTGAGGTTTTCGGTAGTGACGTGCAGTTGTTCCACGTAGGTTCCGGGCTGCACTTCAATAACATGGTTGGCTTCAGCCGTGTCGATTGCAGCCTGGATGGTTTCATAATAGGCACCGGTGGTCACATTCCTGATAGGGGTGAGCATCCCCCCGCTGAGGATAAGGTCCATAGACCCGGGCGTATAGTAGTATTTTAAGTTTGTGTCTACGTAGATTTCCGCGACAGGCTGTATGAAGTACTGTTGATAATACTCCAGAGGTGCGGAGAAGCTGCCGCTGCAAATACCGGTGACGGGGTCATAATTCATGACCATATTCTGCACCGGTTCGATGTAGAAGGTTGTCCACCACATGTAGCCAAGCGGATCATCACCTGTCGGAATTCTAAAGCCGAACAAGGTTACATCGTAGCCAACACTGGGCTTTGTGATCCTTATCTCCTGGAACATCGGGGAACTTGGATTGGATGCGACAACTTGCACTTCATATCCAAGGTTGGCGGCGTAGCTTGGAAGCAAACCCTTTTTACAGAACACAGTGTCATGGTTATAGACAGAATTATCGTAATCGTTTATGTCTCCTGACCAAGGAACGATTACTTCGACAGTGGCGGCATCCACAGTGGTCGGTACTACTCCGTTTGCCAGCATCTTGAAACTCGCTGTTTCCCTGTCCATTTCAAATTCGTCAAACCTGTATGTTTCCATTTCAATTGTTTGTCCGTCGAGCAGATAGGTATCAAACTGGCTCCAAGGCCCGGCTGTATTCCACCGTTTGCACCTTACTTGGCTGTTGGGGGATTGATAGGCTATAACTTCCCAGTAAAAATCCTTCTTATAATCCAGAGGCACTGTGTAGTTGACTGTGGCGTATCCACCGCTAAAATAGCCAGTTCCATACGTTGTATTAGCCCAACCACCACCGATTTTAGTATAAAAACCCCAAAGATATGCTTTTGCTCCATCCTCGGAATTGGGCGCGTGGACGGTGAATGTATAGGTGTTACCAGCTATATAATTGTTTGATCCGAGTTCTGTCATTTCGGCATTTGCCCACCAGGGATCATAGGACACGTAACCCGAAACTTTAGTGCCCAGTCCATCAGGATTGTCAGCTTGAGGATCAGGATTGATGGAATCATTATCCAGAGGGCCGCTGGCATCTCCCCACCAGTTCTCTTTGGCATCAAGTACAGCAGCTGTAGTGGAATACTGATTTTCGACGCCGATAGCACAATCTGTTATGGAGTTGTTCCTAAGGGTGTTTCCACTCGGTCCGGGAATACCTGGTTGGCCCCAGGAATAGCTTTGCCAGATCCCTCTGTACACACCGCTTATAGTATTATTGTTAATATCGGCATTGAACACGTTCCCGAGTATCCTGATCCCGCGAGCTGAAGTCGAGGGTAATCCTGATGCTCCGGTTATAGTGTTATTTGCGATAACTGGATTGTAGAATCCTCCGTTATCCCCATCTGCTTCCAGTTGGATGCCTTTTCCGGTTGCAGATAAATTCGATATGTTGTTATAGGATATCTCCACATCGGTGTATTTTCCGCCGAGATACTGATTATAATGCCCACCATATGGGGCGGCCATACCAATGCCTGTGCCGGTTGTGATAGTATTGTGATGAATATACTGTCTGGCCGTGATCTCATACATTTCGGGAGCTTCACTTCCAGATTTCTCGGTCATGAACCAGATTGCGGGAAATGGTGCACAGTCACTTATAGTATTATAAGATATCTCGCTCGCGCCTCTATGACGCTCCAGCCCAACAGGATTGTCATAACAATGGCTAATGTTGTTGTGATGGAAGAACAGGTCGGATGCACAATTACTGCTCCAAAAGCCGAAACCGAAATCTGTATAGACCCCAGTGGCGCTGTCGTATCCACCAATAATGACATTGTTGGATATCTCTACCATCGCTCCGGTAGATCCACTGCCAAGCGCTACCTTGGTTGTTCCAATTTCTTCAGTGGTCGAGTTCCTGATGGTAAAACCATCAAGTTTCACATTCCCAGAAGTGGTGTTTATCCTCACCACGAAACTCGCAGTATCGGATACCGGGTCAATGATCGTGTTGGCAGCTCCAGCCCCCAAAACACTTACGCCTTTATTGATTGTAACCGTTTCGTTGTAGGTTCCTTCGGCTACTTGGATCACGTCACCGGGGGTGGCGGCATCTATTGCAGCCTGTATAGTGGGGAAAATCGCTGGAACCGCGAGCGCAGTTCCGGAATTCACCACCACGTATTTGTCAAAAGTATTGGCAGGAGGAAGAGCATTTTGGATCCTGTCCAGCCCAATGCTGGGATTCGAAGTCTGAGCTGTCATTGTAACGGGATATGAGCCGTTGAAGGTGTTCCCTGTAATAGTATAATCACCGGGACCCCTCATTCTGAGTGCTTCCGCGTATCTTGTGGTCGATCCGCTGAACGTATTGCCGGCGATAATATTGTTAGTTCCGGCAAATTCCAGTGAGGCTAATGTGTTGCCCTGTGGGGTGGGATCAATCGGATTTCCGTTGTTGTCGGTGATGCTCATACCACCGCATATCCCGGAGAGGATGTTGTTTGTGAAAGTGAAGCTCTGAGTGTTCGTTGTACCAGCTCCTCCACCGAAAACCACCAGTTGGCGTGGCACATTTGGCAAGCTGTATTGAGCTCCAAAACCAACTCCACCCGGATTATCCCCGACGAAGGTCTTGCCGGTGATCTCATTGCCATTTATCACTATATTGGTGTTTGCAGCGTTATATTCACCCATCAGGGCGGCGTCGCCTCTGGCTTCGATGATGTTGCCTTCAATCGAGATATTGGTCTGCGCGCCGGTCAGGTAGATGGCGGCAAATTCAACACCAGGAGGGCCATCGATTCCTTTAACGGTGAAGCCGTGGCCGATCGTGCCAATAACCACGCCATTCCTTCCACTTGTCAGATTGATTGTACCAGTACCTCCTCCTGAGTTCAAGCCATCAATTATAGTTGTGGCCGCTCCGTTGACGGAAGTTAGGCTGATGTTTTTATTGACTTTAACATTTTCCGCGTAGGTACCGTCTTGCACTTGAATCTGGTCGCCATCAACTGCGGCATTGATCGCACTTTGAATAGTAGTGTACGTTTGACCAATACCAACAACCAATGTGTTCTGAGCCCACATACTCGATATTCCCAACAATGCCGTCAGGAATAAAACCCAAAACAAAGTTCGTTTCGTTTGTTTTTCCTCATATACGTTTGCTTTTTTTGCCGTCCGCCTTAGCGAACAGCCTACATGGACGTAAAGACAGGTTCCGTCCGCTTTACACTCTTTTATCCGATCTTAAGACAGCGCACAGTCCGAAAGAGTGGCAAACGATTCACAGGAGATAGCCAGCATTCCCTTTTTCAGCTCAATTAGACAACAGCCACACAACTATGCATTATTCATCTTAATCACTAACTAATCCATTGACAGCAAGATAACAATGTGGTGCATCAATAATGGCATCCCTTTTTGCTGTCAAGGATTATTTCGGACCATATTCAAACTGAGTGGGTGCCACTGCCTTCATTCCCGCGCCGGGAAAGAAGCGATGCTGTCTGGCCGTTAAGGCCCTGTACTGGTCCTCAAGTTCGCCTCCCGTATGATGCCCGTATTTAATGCGAGGATCATTCGGGTGGCGCGGGAGGAGAGTGGAATCGAGCGCTCAGGGCGTGACTGGCAGGACATTGCAGTGGGTAAGCAGGTATAGCTCTCTTTTAAGACTAAGTGGCTACGGGCGCTCAACTAAAAAGAAGCCCTCCGGACTACCCACTCGGTTTGAAAGGGAGCCGAAATGAAGCGGCAGACATTACCAACCCGGAAGGTCGACTTGCCCGTAGACCAAAAGCCGCAGGGCTTTGCGGAAAAGAGAAAGGGTCACTGCACCGGAGCGAGGTTGACGGGGATGTCAACCTTCCATGCTCCACCATAATCGACAAGGTGTAGGCTACCGTCCAGCCTTTGCCAAGCTGTTTAGGGGAGCAGTTTCAGCGCTTCGCGGGCCTCTTTTTCGGAGGAAGGGTCGTTTCCGGTCTCCAGGCATTTTTGCAGCCAGGAACGGGCAGAGGGATAGTCTTCCAGAGCAAGGTAGATGGCTCCAATGTGCCAGGCGATTTCCGCGGGGAGGTCAGCCTGTTGTTGGGGCAGCACCATCAGGAGAAGGGCTTCCTCAAATTCGCCCGTGAGGTAATGATACCAGGCCAGGCTGTCCAGGAAGTAGATGTTGTCGGGCTCGAAAACGAGAGCGTGGCGGATGAATCCTGCCGCCTGTTCAGGGTCCTCGCCCCTCATCAGCATCCCGTATCCCATGTCGTTGCAGTAGGAAGGGTTGTCGGGCCAGTCCTTCAGGGCGGCGCGCAGGGTTTGCAGATAGAGTTTCTGGTCATTTTTGAGCTGATAATAGCCGAGCAGGAAGGAATAGTCAGCCTCGCAAAGAGTGTGGCTTTCGCCCAGGCTGAGAATAAGCCGGTGCTTGGCATCCGCCAGACCGGTGAAGGAGCTGTCGCGAATGGTTTGGACGAAGGCTGTAAGGTATGCGGCGGCCGGCCCCGGAGGAAAACGGCAGTCCAGTTCTGCCAGGAAGGCGGGCCAGACCTCGGGGTCCTCCAGTTCCCAGCTTTCGGGAGGGCGGGAGCTGAGTCCGCAAACATAGTAGCTGACGATGTCATCGAAATATCCGCTTTCCGTCAGCAGCGCCACCCTTTCCGGAGCAACCTTCACCTCCGGCCGGAGCAGTGCCTGGGCGATGAGCATTGCGTAAAGGTCCTGTTTGTCTTTGTCCGGAGCGAAAAGAGTGTCCACAATGGCAGCTATCGCGTCCATGATACCGGCCTTTTTCTCCATCAGCGCAGCGAAAGCGAGATAGCCCAAAAGCTCCGTATCGCCCGTGGCCAAAAGGGTTTCGGCTTGGTCGATGAGCAGCTTATTGCGCTCCGGAACCTGGTCGGAGCCTGCCAGATAGAGCATGCGTTCGCGGTCTGCCGGCCATTTTAGTTCGGCAAAATAGCGCCGGGTGAGTTCCAAATCGCCGTTGCGCACGCAATAGTCAGCCAGATAGGCATAGGAAACCTCGTTTGGGTCCAGTTCATGGGCGCGCAGCAGGGCCTCCTTTTCCTTCAGGGGATCGTAATAGAACCAGATTCCAGCCAGCATCCTAAGGATGGCGGGGTCTTCATTAGCCTTGGTCCGGGCCGCGTCAAGCAGACCGAGGTCGGCTCCTTTTCCGGAGCGCAAGCCGTGCACGAAGAGCCTCAAATCGGCACGGGCGGAGGGATAAAGTTCACGCAGGCGGGCCAGTGCCTTCTCAGCGGCGGGAATATCGCCCTCCCCATCGTAAAGGTCAATGTCGGCGTAGAGAAGCTCCGCGTCGAGGCCGAAATCCTTTTCATAAGCAAGGAATTCCTGGCGCAGCCCGGTGTTTGGAAGCTCTCCCACCTGCCAGCGGCCGATGGAGTTGAGCAGGAGCTGGCGGCGGATTATTTGAGCGCCGGGGTCTTCAGCGGCAGCTTTGCGCAGCAGAACGTCCGCGGTGAAGTGGTCCGCTCCGCTTTGATGATAGGCACCTGCCAAAAAATAGTAGATGGAGCGGAAATTCGGCTGGCCGGGTTCGACTTCCGCGACGGTTCCGCTTGTGGCGCAGGCACTTAGCAGCAAGGCCGCCAGGCCCGTAATGATCAGCCTCCGAGTGAGTTTTTTCACTTAATTTCCAATGATTGGGAAATCATCCCCAGTTCCAGCAGGGTGGGCAGTTTCCAACCGTCCGGGAAAAAGACGATATTGTCAACAAGCCAGGCTGTTTTGGTGGGGGCGTGCCAGAAAGCCCAGGTTTGGAATCCGCCTCCAAAGCCGCCTCCCTCCTTGTTTCCCCAGTGCCCCATCATACGCAGGCCCTTAAAGCCAGCTATGCTGTCTGGTTCCGTGCGGTATTTGTTATCCAGGATATAGTCGCCCTGCATGAATTTTTGCCCCAGTTCCTGCCTGGTTTTGTAAATCCATTCCGGGGTGACCTGGTTAACAGGCATGGGTTCGTAATAGACGGAGATGTATTTATCCGGCTTGGTGCGGCTGGGTTTGTAGGGTTGAAAAACAAAAGAGAGAAAGCGCCCGGATTTTTCGTTTTTCCAAAGGCGGTAGATATCGGGAATCTTGATTGTGAAAGGCCAGTCGGAGAAGAATTCTTCCCTTATCACTGGGTTTTGGTAAGCGGCCAGGGCCAGGCGCCGGCGGTAGCGTTCCAGCAGATAGCCAAAGATCTGGTCGCTTCTGTCCTTAGCCAGTTTAGCGAGGGTGGAAGGGTCTTTGGCCAACAGGTAGAGGATGAGTTGGTCGCGGGAATAGTGGTTGCTGATCACGAAAAGCTCGGCCCCGCTTGCCTCGGCGGCGCTTACGAGTTTCGGAGCAAGAGTCTTGGTGATGTGTAGCGAAACAGGGTCCTTGCCGGCAAGGGTGCCGCAGAAAATGAGGTTTTTATAGGGCTTGAAGTCATTCAGGGCTTTGGCTTCCTGAAAGTTGACAGAGAAATACTTCTCTTCCACCACGATGGTCACCTCGCGTCCGAGGCTGGATTTCAAAGGCCGCTTCACCGCGTCCAGATTGGCTCCGTCAGCGAAAATATGAACCTCGTAATCCTCTCCGTAGGCGATGGGCTTGGCGGATTTGATGAGCTGGTCGTGTTTTTCGTAGCGGTTCGAAGCGGCGGATTCCCTGCCGCAGCCAGCTAAAGCAAGTAGCAAAGCCAGCATCGGCAATATATATTTCTTCATTTGTATTCCTTAGCCCGAGTGAATTATCCCGGCCTCAGATAGTTTAACCCGCTTGCCAGAGTAAGCAAAGCAACCGCCCCGAACCAGGCGTGGGCAGCGGTCCGGGCAGCCGGGGACGCGGCCAGACCGGGTTTCCAAGCCCAGATGGAGAGGGCGAGAATGATTCCGGCCATCTGCAATACTGTTTTCAGCTTGCCCAGTTTGTCAGCGGGCATGATGATTCCGCGGTGTTTGTAAACCTCGCGCAGGACGGTGATGCCAAATTCGCGCGCCGCGATGATGGCAAAGATGGGCCAGACGAGGCGAAAGGGCTCCAGCCAGGTGAGCGCGGCCAGAGCAGCCAGCACCAAAAGCTTGTCTGCCAAGGGATCGGCGATCTTTCCAAAATCGCTGGTCACCTGCCATTTCCGGGCCAGATGGCCATCCAGCCAATCGGTGAAGGAAGCCACGGCAAAAACCAGCAGAGCCCAAGCCACGCGGTGTTCCGCGTCGCTGAAGAAGAGCAGCCAAACGAACACAGGAACCAGCAGCACCCGCAGAAGCGTCAGCAAATTGGGCAGATTACGCATTGGGCGGGGTGGAAACCGTGATGCCACGCGTTTCTTGACTTTCCGGCTCGCGCATGCTGTTGATGAGATCAGACACCAACACGGCGGCCAGAACAGAGGCGAATTGCACCGCGAAGAAAGACCAGTGAAGTTGTTGGCTGAGCACATCCAAAGCCAGCAACAGATGGTACAATCCGAAGGACACCAGCACGGGCACCACGATCAGGAAACCGTTTTGCCATTTGGCGGCCTCGCTGGCCCTGATGCTTTCCAGCACTGTGGCCCGCATCCCGCGATTGGCCGCAGCATCGGAAAGGTAGAGGAAGAGACGGGCGTAAACCAGCATCAGAAAGACCACCAGCGCCACAAAGAGGGTGGAATTGCTCCAGCGGGAGCTGAGGGAGTCCAATTCCTGTCGGGCATGGCCCCAGGCAAGTTCCTGGCTATCGACGTCTTCTCCCTTCAGGCCTTTGGCAGTAAGGATTTGCAGCACTTTTTCCCGGCCCCGGAAAGCGGCGTCCGAGGGCTTGAACCAGAGGGTGAGGATGTTGGGCAATTCCTGCTGGGCGTTGGCCGGGATTCCCAGATCGGGATAGCTTTGCAGCAGTTCCTCCGCGGCCTGGAGGCCGGTTTCGCGGACCAGGGAATCTATCTCGGGTACCTCATGCTTCAGCTGGTAAAAGAGGCTGTCGAGACGGGCGGGTTCATTCATGTAAACATAGACCGGCAGTTCCGCGATCTGTTCCAGCCGGGCCTGGCGGCTACTAAGGTATTGATGGTGGACGAATGTCCAGCCCAGCAGGGTCAGGATCGCCAACAGCAGTATCAGCAGGAATCTGAAATTCATTTCACTGTCCTTTATGCCGGATATGGCATATGATGTGTTCTTGCAAACCAGAGGCCGGAAAGAGGGATATTATGTCAAGAAAAGTCTTGTCTGCGGCTTTGCCAAGCTCGCCGGAGCGGGAGCGCGGATAGAGCAGAAGGGCCTGGCCTGCCGGGGCCAGATTGCGCTTCACGCAGGCCAGCACATCAGCCAGCCCGCCGAGCAGCTCAAAGCGGCTGAGGTTGCGGGCCTGGATGGGACTGGTTTTCCCGCTGCCCAGTGGCAGCCAGGGAGGGTTTGAAACGATGAGGTCGTAAGGCAGGAAAGCTGTGAATGAGCGCATATCGCCAGAGTGGAAAGGGATATTGACACCGCACAAAGCAGCGTTGCCACAGGCCAGGTCATTCAATTCCGCCTGCACCTCCAGGCCTTCGACTTGCCAGAGGGGACGCCTGAGAGCCAGCATCAGGGCAACGATTCCGCAGCCGCTGCCAAGATCGAGAACCCGCCGAGGGTCAGGGCCAAAGATGTCCAGAGCTGCCTGCTGCAGCGCGACGGAGGCATGGGAAACCGGCTGCGCCTGCTGATGCTGCCGAATCCTGGGCCCTCCCGGCCACAGTTCCACCAGCGCGGAAGAACTCAGACGGAAAGCTCCAGCATGCGGTCCAGGCAGAGCTTGGCCCGACTGGCCATGTCGTCCGGCACCCGCACCTCGAATTGTTCTTCCTCCAGCGCCAGCAGCACTTCGTTAAGGGTGATCTTGCGCATATTGCTGCAGCGGGCGCGGCGGTTCAGCGGCACCAGTTCTTTGTTGGGATAAATGTGTTTCAGATAATCGACGAAAGTAGCGTCCGTAGCGATTATCAGCCTGTCGTTATCCTCCACGAAGCGCATCATCTGCCCGGTGGAGAGCACCGCGTCGGCTTCCTTAACTATGTCCTCATCGCACTCCGGATGGGCGATCAGACGGTATCCGGGATTGGTGGCACGGATTTTTTCGAGGTTGCGGAAGCTGAAACCCCACTGGTGAATGGGGCAGTAGCCTGACCAGACTATCACCTTGCGTTTGGCCTGTTTAGCCGCCCAGGTGCCCAGATTCTGGTCCGGGACGAAGAGGATGGTTTCATTCTTGGGAAAAGAGGAAAGGATCTTCACGGCGTTCGCGGAGGTGCAGCAGACGTCACTTTCCGCTTTGACAGCAGCGTTGGAATTCACGTAGCAGACAACCTTCGCGCCAGGATATTCGGCTTTGAAGGCAACCAGTTGCTCGGCCGTGATCATATCCGCCATGGGGCAGCCGGCATCTGCAACCGGCAGCAATATTTTCGCCTTCTGGTTGAGGATGGAGGCGGTTTCCGCCATGAAGCGCACTCCGCAAAAAACGATAAGTCTGTTCTTGGCTTCCCTGGCCACCATGGAGAGGTGCAAAGAATCCCCCCGGTGGTCGGCCAGGTCTTGGATGGGGGCTATCTGATAGTTGTGTGCCAGGATAAGAGCCCCTTTTTCCTTGCGCAGTTTGTCGATTTTTTCCGTGATATTCACCTTATCTCCCTTTCCTTCAATGCCCTGTGTGTCCGAAGCCTCCGTCGGACCTGCCACTTTCCCCTAGTTCCCCACTTTCCACAAAGCTTGCCTCAACCACCGGGCAAATCACCAGTTGCGCCACGCGCATGCGGGGCTGGATGGTCACCGTTTCGGCGGAGCTGTTGAAAAGGATCACCTTCACTTCACCGCGGTAGTCCGCGTCGATGGTTCCAGGGCTGTTCAAAACGCCCAGTCCCTGATGCAGGGCAAGTCCGCTGCGAGGACGCACCTGGCCTTCAAAGCCGCAGGGTATTTCCACAGTGATTCCCGTTGGGATGACAGCTCGGGCGCCCGGCTTCAAAATCTCTGGTTCACGCAGGTCCGCGCTCAGGTCCCAGCCCGAGCTGTTCTCAGTCATGCGCTGAGGCGGCAGAGCATTGGGGCTAAGCAGTTTGAAGCGGATTATCATGATTTGCGTGTGAGCATATATTCAGCCAGGGTATCCAGGACTTCGGCTTTTTCGCCCAGGGGAGCGATTGCCTCACGGGCTTGGGAAATCAGTTCCTGGGCCTTGCGGCGAGATTCCGCCATGCCGTGCACCGAGGGGTAGGTGGCTTTCTGGACGTGGGCGTCCTTGCCAACCGTTTTTCCCATTTCGTCAGGATCGCCTTCAATGTCGAGCAGGTCATCGATTATTTGAAAAGCCACACCGATTTTGTGGCCGTATTCTTCCAAAGCCTTCTGCTCTTCCTCCGGAGCACCTCCGGCCAGAGCGCCGAAACGCAGGCAGAGCTTGATCAGTTTGGCGGTCTTGTTTTCGTGGATATAGTCGATGGTTTTCTTGTCCACTTTCCTGCCTTCGGATTCTAAATCCACCATCTGGCCGCCGATGAGGCCGGTCACCCCGGTTTCGTGGGCAAGTTCGCGAACCATCTGCACGCGGATCTTCGGCTTGATATCGGCGTAGGTGATGAGCTCGAAAGCCCCCACCAGCAAAGCGTCTCCGGCCAGGAGGGCGTGGCCTTCGCCAAAGAGGGCATGGGTGGATTTCTTGCCGCGGCGGTATTCGTCGTTGTCGAGGTCCGGCATGTCGTCGTGAATGAGGGAAAAAGTGTGCAGCATCTCGATGGCGGCGGCCACGGGGGTGATTTTCTCCACCTCCGGCTCGTAGATTTGAAAGGCGCACATCGTGAGGTAGGGCCGCAGGCGTTTTCCTCCGGCGAACACACTGTAGCGCAGAGCTTTGTGGATGTTCTTGGGATATTCATCCTTGCGGGGCAGATAGCGGTCAAGGATGATGTTCACCAGCTCTTGTTTCTCTTTCATGTCCTTTTTCAGACGCACTTTTCTATCCATTTTCATTTCCCTCGGTCTCACCGGCCTTTATCCTGGTGTTCAGCTGCCTGATTTTGAGTTCAGCCCCTTCCAGCGCTTTCTGGCAGGCTTCCAGATGCGCGATTCCCTCCTCGTAAAGTTTCACCATCAGGTCCAGGTCCAGTTGTTCTTGCTGCAAACGCTCCACAGTTGCCTCAAGAGAACGCAGCGACTTCTCGAAGTTCAAAAGCGGGTTTCCGTTGCTTTCGTTCATGTTTTTCCTCCAATGGTTGAAACGCTTAATCGTGTCATAAGATAATTTAGCATGATTTAGTCAATATAGCCAGAATTATTCCGCTGGCAAGTTTGATGGTGGCCTCTTCTTTATCCACCTGGTTGCTCATCCCGCGCACTTTTTGGGGAAACAAGGAAATACCGTCAAGGGGATATTTGAGGCCGGAGGAGTCATCGAACTTCGCCTCTCCGCCCCAGGCCAGCAGGGAAAGCTGGCAGCCCCGACAAGCTCGGATCGTGGTCTCGGGACTCAGGAACCAGACTTTTTGCCGAGCGGATTCGATTCTGGCTGGAAAGCCTTGGGTTTGCAGGAAGTTAAGGTTTTGCACCAAGGCCAGGCTGTGGTCGAAGCGCCCTTCCAGACCGTTGCAGATAACGATCTCCCCCACTTTAGCATTGAGGCACCAGAGCAGCGCGAGTTCGGTGTCGGTCTCGTTTTTATCGGCAGGATGGCGCAGTTGTGTGGTGTCGGGATAGAGTCGCAGAAGTTCAGGTTCCACCGAATCCATGTCCCCGATTATCAGGTCAGGCTTCAGACCAAGGGCCCGAACCCTCTCCAAACCGGAGTCAACGGCGATCACCAGGTCCCGGTTTGGGTTGATTGAGGCATAGCCTCCAAAAATCTCTGCTGGGCTGGTGGCCGTGAACAGCCAGGCGGTGGAATCCCCTGATTTCATCAGCCTTTGGAGGCGAAGGTGTTTGTATCCGCGCGGTTCAGATAATAAACCGGGTTCAGGGATTGGTTGTCGCGGTACACCCCGTAATGCAGATGAGGCCCTGTGGACATGCCTGTGCTGCCCATCAGGCCGATGATCTGGCCTTTGGCAACCACGTCGCCCACCCTCACCTTGATATTGTGCAGATGCGCGTAATGCGTCCTGTATCCGTCTGTGTGGATGATGCTTACCATTTTCCCCCAGCCGTTTTCAGTCTGGGCGCGTTCCACCACTCCATCAGCGGCGGCATAGACAGGTGTGCCGATTTCATTCGCGATGTCGATGCCCTGGTGGAAGCGGTAGTCGCCCAAAACCGGATGCAGGCGGATTCCCCATCCGCTCACGATTTCGCCGAAAGTAGGCTGGATGGAGGGGATACCGTCTCCGTGGCGGTCAAAGCCATAGGGAAGTTTGAAATCCCCCTTGCTTTCCTCCAGCGCGAACCCCAAGCGCTGTTTGATATTGGCCAGCTTGATTTCGATGCCGATGAGTTTCTTTTCCAGCCCGGGATGCACCTGCAGCTTGTTTTCGGGGCCGAAGGGTTCATCGCTGTAAGAGGGATAGGAAAACGCTTCCGAGGGCACATTGATGTTCAGGGTGTCCAAAGTTGCCATCACGGAATCCAGTTCCGCTTCATAGCTGTCCACCTTTTCCCGCAGGAACTTGTTTTCCTTTTCCAGCTTGGCGAGCAATTCCGCGTCTGCTGCTCCGCTTCCCTTGCCGCCAAAAATCAGCAGCAGCGTCAAACCGCCAAGCAGCAGCACCGCCACCAGAACCAGCACCCAGGGACGCAGGGCCAGGCTGTGTTTGCTGCCCATGTTGTCCACCGTGAACTTGATCCGGCGGTCCGGAAAAATCTCCGGCTGCAACTCGCGCAGTTTTTTCTCTTCCTTCATTTATCTGCGATCTCTCTATGTAATCTATTGAGCGGGAAACCGATGGCAAATACTATCCGGATGAACTGAGCGCTGGGGAAGTGGATGTCGGTCGGAGGCCAAAGAATGGCATCCCGTAGGGGAATCGAACCCCTGTTGCGTGACTGAGAATCACGAGTCCTAGGCCACTAGACGAACGGGACACACTATATCGCGGCATTCCAGCTCAAAAAGTTGGCGACCCCTAGGGGAATCGAACCCCTCTTACAAGAATGAAAATCTTGTGTCCTAACCGATAGACGAAGGGGTCGCGGCTGGTGATCCAGGTTGGACTCGAACCAACGACTCTCTGCTTAAAAGGCAGATACTCTACCGCTGAGTTACTGGACCAAAATTCTGCTTAGATTTTCCCAAAGAATTTTTAGCTCCCCATCTGTCAAGCGAAAAATACCAAAAGCAAGCTCCCTTGCCGCTAATCGGCTGTGGGCTTACAAGATGGAGTACGTCCCTTGCGGTTTTGCTCTTGCGGCTTATCCAAATATCAAAGCCTGCACCAATGAGGATTGGAAAAGGAGGCTCACTTCCAATTGGAATGAAGCGAACCACTGTTTGGTTCTCATCGTCATAAAATGTAACGCTTATGTATTTGCTGTCAGACGCTGCAGAGGTATCCATATTAACCTCGCCCCCGGTCTTTTCCAATGCTTTGACCATTATGCCCTGCACGCGCTCTGTGTCTGCGGAAGGGAGGGGTTTGTTGCGCGTGTTATTTTCATCAGAAATGACTTGACGTTTATCCGTGTTATGTTTTACTTGTTCTGTATTTTCAATGGAGGTTGAAATGGTTTTAGAAGACTTGCTGATAGCCGCCGACCCTGACTCAAAAAGAGCGGAGCTTTTGCTGGATTCGTTTTTTAAGAGATCAGAAGACGGAACTTGGTCGCCTGGCTGTTTTGCTCCGGCAGTGTCTGCGGAATCGTTTGAGATTGTCACCAGCCCCGCCGAACGTAAGGCCCTGATTAATGATCTGCTTAATTCCTCTTGTGAGATTCCCAACCGCGAAAGGGCTGCGTTCCAGGCTTTACTATAAATCTCGTTGCTTTTCTTTACATCTTGCCGGTACTCCTGTCTGTGAGCATTCTTATACTCTGCTGTTTTATCTCTCCATTTCTCGTAGATTTCATGGCATTCATCCTTGACTGATTCAATCTCCTGTAGCGGCGTATAGTATTCTACCATTAAACCGTTAGGCATCCTCAAATCAAAGGACATGACACGGAATCCCCAAATCTTAGGATTAAGTAACTTTTTCCAGTCAAACTTGATCACGCCAAGCCCCGATTCTTGAATGATCTTTGCGATCTGAACGATCTGCCTGGGGTCGGTAAGGATGGCCTTCCCTCTATAAAAATCACGCAGATGTTCCACGTCAAACTCAGGGTGTTCTTGCCTGATTGTGTCGCGTTTTGCCTTTTCCTCGGCCTTGCTTAATGTTTTGTCGTTGTCATTCGACTCGATCCCCACCTCAGCCTTAACGCGCTCAATAAAAGCATTGAATACCGGTCTTGCCTCTTCGCGTAGCTCGGCCATCTGTCTGAGCTTCTCTTCTGTGGAAGCTCTTCGGTCTATAGGGTTAACTATTTCATCGAAACTTTTGCTGTCCTCTTCGGTTATAAAGGCTGGTATCGCTTTCGCCCTTTTTTCCATCTCCGTTTCCAGCCCTTCCCCGCCCAAGCGTCCGGTGCTGGCTCTCCAGAAGATGTCCTCCAGCTTCTGATCCGCGAAGGCATTGATCAAGGAGTTTCTCAGTAAGTTTCCCCCGTCCCGATCGTTACATGGAAACGCTGTCATCCCAGCGCCTTGGACCCCGCGGAAGAATGAAGCGATGCTGTCTGGCCGTTAAGGCCCTCTACAGGATCTCGGACTCGCCTCCCGCATGATACCCGCATTTGATGCGAGGATAATACGAGGGGCGTACGAGGGGAATGGAAACGAGCGTTAAGGGTGTGGCTGGCAGGACCTTGGGGCGGGTAAACATTTATACCTCTAATTTATTGCTGTAGCTGATGTTCGTTCCTCACTCAACTCCAGCATGTGACCTGGCGTACAGCGAACGCAGTGAGCATGGACGACAGGAAGCTATAGAGGTTTAATTCTTTGCTGCCGTCTTAGTTGCGTTAGAAGCCAGTCCGGATACTCTCAGCGCCAGGTTTGATCGCCATAGAGCTGCCAGGAGCCTCCTTCATAGATAAAGTAGGACGCGTCCCCGAAAGTTTCCGGCTCAGGATAGCTGTAGGTGGACGTGGACGACTGGAAAGTCATGGTCATGAACACGGTGGCACGGTCATAATTGACCTCCACGTCGCTGATTTCGCATTCCAGCAGTTGGTATTGGCCGCGGCGGTTCTCCCAAAGTTGGCGCAATTCGGTGGAGTACATTCCCTTGTGCCGGAAATCCGGATGGACATGGGCCATGATGCCGTCCACCTCGCCCCAGCTATAATCGCGGGAAATGCCGTAGATGATGTTGCGGATCTCATATTCGTCAGCCGCGGTGGTGTCGGGATCGCAGGAAGCAAGGAGAAGGGCGAAAAGTAGCATCAACGCGCTGATATATTTCACTTTGCCTCCCTTGAAACAAGGGCCAGTTCCGCCAGCGTTTCCACGTGCCAGGTGTGGGGAAACATATCAAAAGAGCGCAGCCGCTCAAGGCGGTAGAAGCCGCTGTCCAGCAGGATTTTGAGGTCGCGATGCAAGGTGATGGGCGAGCAACTGAGGTATATAATTCGGGGGATTTTTGTCTCTATAAGTGCTGCCAAAGCGGGTTGGCGCACTCCCGAGCGGGGCGGATCCAGAATGATGATTCCGGGACGGGGCTGGGCTTCACCCCGGGTGGGCGCAAACAGTGCTGGCAGAGCGTCTTCCACCCTGGCGCAGAGGAAACCGGCGTTGTCAATCCGGTTTTGTTGCCGGTTCAGTTCGCCGTCGGCCACCGCGTTGGGATTATCTTCAATGCAGAGCACGTGTTGGGCTTCTCCAGCCAGGCTCAGGCCCAGGGCGCCAAGCCCTGAAAAGGCGTCGTAGATGGTTTGACCTGGCGGAATCCGGCTTTTGAGGTGGTTGATGATCAGTTCCAGGGTGCCTGTATTCACCTGCCAGAAAGAGCGATAATGCACCCGGAAGCGCAGCCCGGCCAGATTTTCCTGCAGCCAGGGCTCGCCAAAAAGCAGCTTTTCCTCGGGACCGAGAATTACGTTTCCACGCTCGCGGTTGATGTTCTGCACGATGCCGGAAATGGCTGGAAATTCGGCTGTAAGCTGCTTCACCAGAAGTTGGGTAAAGGGAAGTTTGCCGGAACGGGTCACCAGCACCAGCAGGATCTTTTTACGGTCCCTTGAACAGCGGAAACCGATGTGCCTCAGGGTGCCGGTGTGGTTCATCTCATTGTAGGGTTTCACGCCGGTCTGGTCCATGATTTGCAGACAGCGCCGGGCGATGGTGTCAAAGATGGCGGGGTGCAGCTGGCAGGCCTCGTGAGGCACGATTTGATGGGACCAGCGGGCATAAATGCCGAAGCTGAGGCCCTTTTCGCCAGCCCCCACAGGCATGAAGGCTTTGTTGCGGTAATGCCGGATTTCCGGAGAGGGCGTGGTCGCGGGGATTTCCAGTTCCGGCGCCAGGGGCTGCAGCAGTTCGTGGAGCAGGTCGGTTTTGTATTTCAGTTGGGTGGGATAGTCGATGCAGAGCCAGTCGCAGCCGCCGCAGGGCAAATCCGCCGCGAAAGAGGAACAGGACGAGGGAATCACTCCCTCTCCCCGGCGCAGGTATTCTTTCACCCGGGCGAAAGCCACATCTTTGCGCTCCCGCAGCAATTCGGCTTCGATCTCGTCGCCGGCAGCCGTGTATGGCACAAAAACGGCCTTGCCTTCTTGAAATCCGATCCCGTAGCCTTCCAGGGCCAGCTTGGTGATCGTGAGCTTGAAGTTCTTTTTCAAACCATCATTTCGCGGAGAGCCGCGATGCGCTTTTCGATCGGAGGATGGGTGGCAAAGAGCGACATGACGCTCTTGCTGTTGATCTTAGCAATGGCAAAAGCGTCCTTGCGCACGGTGCGAACGTGGGCGTTGCTGATCTTTTCCAGGGCGGTGATCATGTGTCCCGGGCTCGTCAGCCTGGCGGAGCCTGCATCTGCAACGTACTCACGGCGGCGGGAATGGGCGGCCAAAACGATGTTGGCCAGGACCATCAGCACGTTTTGCAGGATAATGGCGATGGCGCTCTGGCCGAAGTTGTTCATGACCCCGGCGCTGCCCCTGTTTTCGTCTCTTTGGCCCCGGCGGGCGCTGAGGATGGAGGCGATGACGTTTGCCAAAAACAGCACGAAGGTGTTCATGGTGCCCATCAGCAGGGTGGTGGTAACCATGTCGCCTTCGGTGATGTGGGTCATTTCATGCCCGGCCACGGCGGCCAGCTCTTCCTCGTCCAGGTTTTGCATGATGCCGCTGGAGAAGGCGATGAGCGATTTGTTCTTGGAAGCGCCGGTGGCGAAAGCGTTGTTGTCGGCAGACTGGTAGATGCCGACTTCCGGCATCTTGATGCCTTGGTGGGCGGCCATTTTCTCGATGGTGTCATAGAGATAAAGGGCTTTGCCGGAAGCGGTTCCGCGGGTGAGCAGCGTGATCTTGTATGACGATTTGGCCAAAGCCTTGCTGGAAAGCAGGGAGATGATGGCTCCGGCGAAGCCATACACGGCGCAGATGGCCAGCAGTTGAATCCAGCTTTCACTGGGAACGCCTACCAGTTGCATGATTACGCCCAGCACTGCCAGGACCAGGCAGTTGACGGTGAGGAAGAGTCCCCAGCGTTTGATCAATGCTTTCATGAGTGAGTTATCTCCTCCTAAATATTGTATAAGCATTTCACTTTGTAAATCAATACCCCGCCTGCAGACGGCAGGGAAATAAATTTCCATTATTTCACAATTCTGAAAGGCGTAAAAATGGCAAGGAAAATCTTCGCTATATAAAAGAGGATTCGGCATCAGCCTCTTACCGGAACGGAAAAGCCCTGACGGGATGAGGCTTGAATAATCCCGCGGGATGGGGATTGAGTCAGCTTGTGCTTGACAAATACCCGCCCTTGCAAAAATCAGCATAACAAATGCTGTAACAAGGCCCAAAGCATCATTAATGCCGGGCCGGAAGGAGACATGATGGAATACCCCTTTGCGAAGATAGAGCCTAAGTGGCAAAAGATCTGGCGCGATAAGCGGATCTTCAACCCCGGCGAGGTTGCCGGCAAGCCCAAATATTACGTGCTGGCAATGTTCCCCTATCCTTCCGGGGTGCTGCATTGCGGGCACTTCTCAAACTATTCCATCAGCGACGCCATCGCCCGCCTGAAGATGATGGAGGGCTTCAGCGTGATGCAGCCCATGGGTTATGATTCTTTCGGCATGCCCGCTGAAAACTTTGCCATCCAGCACAATTCCCATCCCCGTATCACCACAGAGGAAAACATCGCTGCCATGCGCAAGCAGTTTGATCCCATGGGTTTTGGCCTGGACTGGGAACGCGAGGTTAGCACCTGCCGTCCCGATTACTATGTTTGGGGCCAGTATCTCTTCAAGAAGCTTTATGAAAAGGGACTGGTTTACCGCAAAAAATCCTGGCAGAACTGGTGCGACAACTGCCAGACCGTGCTGGCCAACGAGCAGGTGGAAAACGGCCTCTGCTGGCGTTGCCACGGCGAAGTGGATCAAAAAGAACTGGAACAGTGGTTTTTCCGCATCACCGCTTATGCCGAGGAACTGCTCGATTTTTCCAAGCTTATAGACTGGCCGGAACGCGTTATCACCATGCAAAAGAACTGGATAGGCAAAAGCGCCGGCACCCTGATCGATTTTCCGCTGGAAGACGGCTCCGAGGCCATCAGCGTGTTCACAACGCGCCCGGACACCGTTTATGGAGTGACTTTCATGGCCCTGCCGCCGGAACATCCGCTGGTGCAGAAATGGCTGGCGGAAGAGCCTGACAACCACGTCCTGCATGATTTTTGCCATAAGGTTATCAACGCCGGTAAATTCCAGCGCGGCGCCGATGACACCACCAAAGAGGGTGTGTTCAGCGGCAGATGCTGCCTCAACCCTCTCAACGGAAACAAGGTTCAGATCTGGATAACAAACTATGTGCTAATGGATTACGGCACCGGCGCCGTAATGGCTGTGCCAGCCCACGACCAGCGCGACTTTGAGTTTGCCAAAAAATACGGCACCCCCATGCTGCTGGTGATCCAAAACCCGGAGCAAAGCCTGGTGCTGGATGAGATGGCCGAAGCTTACATTGAGCCGGGAATCTTGGTGAATTCCGCGCCCTTCGACGGCCGGGACAGCGAAGAAGCCAAAGCCGCCATTTCCGCTCTTATAGAGGAAAAAGGCTGCGGCAAGGTGACCCACACCTACCGTCTACGCGACTGGGGAATTTCCCGCCAGCGCTACTGGGGCAACCCCATCCCGGTGATCCATTGCCCGAAATGCGGTGTGGTGCTGGTTCCGGACGAAGACCTACCTGTGCTGCTGCCTGACAACGTCCAGGTTGGCCGCACAACCAGCAATCCGTTGCTTTCCGTGCCGGAATGGTTCAATGTGGCCTGCCCCCAATGCGGAGCCGCTGCCAGACGCGAAACCGACACCATGGACACCTTTGTGGACAGCTCCTGGTATTACGCCCGCTACGCCGATCCCAAAAATGACTCCATGCCCTTCGACCCAGCCAAAGCCAAATACTGGATGCCGGTGGACCAATACATTGGCGGCATTGAGCACGCCGTGATGCATCTGCTCTACGCCCGCTTCATCGGCAAATTCATGCGCGACCTCGGCTGGCTGGACTGTGACGAGCCTTTCTCCAGATTGCTCACCCAGGGCATGGTCACCAAAGACGGCGCCAAGATGAGCAAATCCAAAGGCAACGCTGTGGACCCAGGCTACATCATAGACCGCTTCGGGGCCGACACGCTGCGCACTTTCCTGCTTTTCGCCTCACCTCCGGACAAGGATGTAGAATGGAGCGACGACGGCGTGATGGGCGCTTTCCGCTTCCTGAACCGCGTCTGGCGCCTGATCGAAGGCAATCTGGACACCATCAAACGAGGCCTGCAACTGACTGCCAAACCGGAAGCTGTCTCCGCCCCGCTGCGCGAACTTCTCCACAGCTCGCACAGCACAGTGAAGAAGTGGCTGGATGACTGCCAGTTACGCATGCAGTACAACACCGCCATCGCCGCCGTGATGGAGCATCTTAACCACTGCGTGGCCGTGAAAGACCCCGCCGGGCTCTCCGACGCCGATCTGGCCGTTTACGCCGAAGCCTGCAGGATCATACCCCAAATGCTCTACCCCTTCGCGCCCCACATCGCCGAGGAACTCTGGCAACTGCTTGGATTCACGGAGCTTCTGCACGAATCCGGCCTGCCCTGCTACAAGGAAAAATACCTCGTGCGTGACCTCATCACCTATGTGGTTCAAATCAACGGCAAGCTGCGCGGCAAGCTGGAAGTGGCGCCGGATACTGATCCGGAGGAACTGAAAGCCCTGGCCCTCGAGGTGGAAAACGTGAAGCGCAGCCTCGAAGGCTGGGTGGTGAAAAAGGTAATAGTCGTGCCCGGCAAGATGGTCTCCATCGCCGCTGGCAAATAGATACATCACAGACAGTTACAGGCAGGGGGAGCCACGGTTGCCCCTGCTTTTTCGTGCTAGTTTCGTCCTTTGCCCTTTCCTATCCACATCCTGAGAACTTCCCGTTGACTTCCCGTTTGGGCAGCGGGAACTCAGCGGGAGGCAAAAGGGATGTGAGTGGGAAGGGGCAAAGGGCCAGTAAACCGGGGAAAAAGTTGAGGATGGGGTCAGGCGTGGAGGTCAAGGCCCAGGGCTTGTATCCTCTTGCTGAGGTTGGACTTATCCATGCCGAGCTGTTTTGCCGTGCGGCTGATGTTGAAATCGTTGGCCTGCAGAGACTGGCTGATAATGCTGGCTTCGCAGAGCCGCAGTTGTTCGCGCAGGGAAACCTGCCCGGTCTCCGCGTTCGGGATTTCAAGTTTATGTTCCGCAAAGTCTTCCGGCCCCAGAACATCAGCGTCGGAAAAGATGAGGGCGCGTTCCACGCAACTGCGCAGCTCACGCGCGTTACCTTCCCATTTCTGCTCGCTCATCCAGTCCAGCGCCCGGCTTGATATCTCCCTGGGGGGGCTGTTGGTTACGCTGGCAGAAATCGGCCACGAAGTGCCTGGCAAGGGGAGCAATGTCACAAATCCGCTGGCGCAAAGGAGGGATGTGGATTTCGATGGTGTTGAGGCGGTAATAGAGGTCTTCGCGAAAAGTTCCGGCTTGGATTGCAGCCTGCAAGTCCTGGTTGGAGGCGCTCAGGATGCGGGCGTTGGAGATTCCCACCTTGCCTCCGATCCTTTGGATTTCCCCTTCGGAAAGAACGCGGAGCAGTTTGGCCTGAACCACAGCCGGCAATTCCCCCACTTCATCCAGAAAAAGTGAGGAGTTCCGGGCAAATTCAAAATAGCCCTTAAAGGCTTTCTCGGCCCCTGTAAAAGCGCCTTTTTCATAGCCGAAAAGCTCAGCTTCGAAGAGTTCTTTGGGCACGGAAGCGCAATTAATGCTCATGAGGTCCTGGGTTCCGAATTTGCTCAGGCGGTGAATCGCCCTCACAGCCAGTTCCTTGCCCACACCGGTTTCGCCAGTCACGAGCACGGGGGAATCGAAATTGGCCGCGGCGCTGATGGCGGAGAAAACTTTTCCCATCTGCGCGGATACCCCCACCATACCGATGGCAGCTTGCTCCAAGTGACGCATCTGCCTTTCCTGCAATATCTTGGTGTTCAGGTTTCCGATGCGCAGCAGCAGATGTTCCGGCTCGATTGGCTTTTCGATGAAATCGTAGGCTCCCTGTTTGATGGCGCGCACGACATCGGGAATATGGCCCGAGCCTGAAATCATCAGAACGGTTATCGAAGGGTATCTTTCCCGAACCTCGTCCAACAGGTTGAAACCATCCATCAGCGCGGGAAAGCAGAGGTCGAGCATCATGATGTCGAAAACGCTGCGCTGTAAGGCCTGGCGCGCTCCTTGAACATCCAGGGCGAGTGTGACGTCATAGCCATTTTGCTGCAGCAGGTCACCCACCAGCCGGCAAAAAACGGAGTCGTCGTCAGCCAATAGAATCCTGGTTTTATCCATCAGTGCTTCCCTTTAGCCAAAAAGTGACGACTGTTCCCACCCCCTCCTCGCTTTCCACCAAAACAGTGCCGCCCATCGAGGTGATGATCTTTCTGGTTTCGGGCAGGCCGATTCCGGTGCCGTCGTTTTTGGTGGTGAAGAATGGCTGCCAAACCTCCTCCAAGTATTTGGCAGGAATGCCTTTGCCGCTGTCCTCCACCTCGATCATCACGCTCTGCCTTCCATTAAGGCCAGAGTGGTTGGGGAATTTTTTCACGGTCAGGTGCAGGGTTCCGCCCTCCTCCATGGCGTCGAGCGCGTTGGCAATCACGTTTCCCAGCGCTTCTTCAAAGCGGATCGGCTCGATCCAGGCTTCCACCGAGGCAAGGTCCCAATTCTTGATCAGCTTGATGCCGGTTGGTATGGTGAGGCGTTCCAGGCAGTGTTCCAAAGAGGGGATAACATCCTGCAACTTCAGCTCATAGTCCTTCAGCTCGGTAAAACGCTGGAAGGCGTGGGTGAAGATGCGGATCTTTTCTATCTCGCTGCGGATGATATCAGTGTATCCAAGCTGTTTATCGTCCAACCCACCAGTCTGCAAGGGCTTCAGGGCCAGGATGATATTGGTGATATGCCTTCTTACGTTGTGGGAAAGCCTGCGCGCGGTATCTGCCCAGGCCAGGGTGGCGGCGGCATCACCTGGCGCGGGAAGGTCAGGTTGGGCCGTGATCAGAAACTTGCTGGTCAACCCTCCCAGTTTCTGGATTTGAACGTTGTGACGCATCTGCTGGCGGCCCAACAGCATGGGCTGGTTAAAATCCGAATCCTTGCTGGCCTCGAAATCGGGCATCAGAGCAGCCAAATCCGGATAGAGGCGGGAAAGCGATTTCAGATTACCAGGAGGCAGATTGCCGTATTCGTCTTTCAAAAAGTCCAGCATATAATCGTTGATATGGAGGATCCTGTCTTTGGAAGCCATCAGGACCGTTCCCTGCCCCAGATTGTTGATGCCCATCATAATAATGCGGCGACGGCGGTAGACATAGATCAGCAGAAGCAGTAATGCCAGCAACAGGATAAGACTCAGATAGTCCAGGTTCAACCAGATGAAACGTGTGACCTGTTCCCACAGCGGCAGGCGCCGGTATTGGTAATAACGAACCTCAGCCCCAATGGCCAGCGCGATCTTGGGTGGCTTGCCAAAACCGGTGTACACGATGTGGACGGAGTAATTGTCATCAAGGTTGAAAGGGTTTGCCAACTCAGCTTTGGACTTGAGATCGCTGCTCAGAACAACAAGACGGTTGTCCCGGGTTTCCAGCAGAATCTCCTTGCGGCCGTCCAGATCGAGATCTTCAACACCCCAAACACTGCTCACAGGCTCGTTAAAGTCGTGGTTGACCTTATTGAGCTGGCTGTCGAGAACGATCAGGGGTGAATTCATAGCTGCCAGAATGACAAGCTTGCGGCCTTCCCCATCCATCAGGCTATATATGGTTTCGGGGTTGTTGAATTCCAGATTGCCGTGCAGTAACCAACTTTCCTTCGAGATAAACCGCTTTCCTGTCCAATTCAGCCATTTCACGCTATTGGGCAGTTCGGCGTTGCCTTTGGTGGAGCAAACGGCCAGGATTTCTTTTTGGGCATCCCCGTCCATGTCGTCGGAAGCAAGCAACACCTGGCTGAAGCCTTCGTTAACCATTTCATGGTGAAGAAGCCGGCCCCGGGCATCGATCACCATCAGCCAGGAATGGGCGTCGTCCATGTCCCGCATTTCCTGGTCAGTGTTTTTATAGGCGATGGTTCCGCAGACCAGTTCCTTTTCGCCATCCCCGTCAAAATCGTCACAGAGCAGGGAAGAGATGCAGGTGCTGAGGTCGAAGCGCCATTTCAACCCGCCGCTGTCGAAGTCATAGACCACTAGGCCGCGGGGGTTTATGGTAAAGGAATCGAAGGCCAGGCAAACAAGTTCCGGACTGCCGTCATTATCGATATCCTCGAGCAATTTGGGATGCAGGGTCCCGCTCCAATCATAGTCTTCGTAGGCGATCAAAGTATCCGTGCGGGCTATGGCGTCGAATTGTCTTTCCTCGCGCTTGAGCATTGGTTCCCAGATGTAATGAAAACCATGGACGCCGGTTGCTTTCTGGTCGTTGATGCTAAGAAACATCCACGGAGCTTTGCTGCGGGGGTCGGAGAGCACGGTGATGCCGCGCAGGGGATGGGAATAATTTATCTGCGAGATGTCTTTTCCGATCTGGTCCCGCACCTGCAGCATGTAGGTATTTTTGCCCTGCGGCGCTGCGGATAACATATAGTCATAGTTGTTACCGGCGAGGTCGGCAAAAATCCATCTGGAGGATACATTCTTCCTGCGGATAGTCTGGCCGGGGCTCAGCTCGTGAGTATTGAAATGTCGGTGGTATCGGAATACTGGAATGCTCAGCGCGACCAGTCCGACTAAAAGAACCAATATCTTTTTCATACTTCCCCAAATAAATCGGTTTGCGCAATACTAATCTTAGTCTCAGCCTGTCAAGTAAAAAATTGGTCAGTTTTCGGTGTTGGATGCCAGTGGGAGATTCTGCTTGACAGAGATGCGCCACAACAAAAATGGGAAAGTTAATCTGGATGCGCGCTGGATCATTATCCCAGCCGGTTTTGGGAACGCGCCCGGATTGTTGATAAAATACACAAATAATTAGGAGCCTGAATGTCCTCCATTGCGGACAATCTGAACAGGGTTCGGGAAAAGATAGAGCAAACGCTGCAGAGATGTGGGCGAACCGGCTCTGAAGTGACACTCGTAGCCGTTACAAAAACCCATTCGGTGGAAACTGTTGATGAGGCTTTGAGCTTGGGAATCCGGCACATCGGAGAAAACAAGGTGCAAGAAGCCTTGCGCAAAATCCCAATGCTCAGCCAGCCTTATGACGGCTTTCATTTCATCGGACATTTGCAATCCAACAAAATAAACAACCTTTTGAGCCTGAAACCCGTTCTGATCCAGTCTGTGGACAGCCTGCACATCGCCCAGAAACTGAACCGATCCCTGGGCAATAAAAACCTCACGCAGGACATTCTGGTGCAGGTGAACACCACGGCGGAAACAAGCAAAAGCGGCGTGAGCCTAGCCAACGCTGAGGAAATGCTCTGGCAGATTGCGGCACTGCCCTGTCTGCGCGTGCGCGGCCTGATGACCATAGGTTTGATGAGCATCGACGCGGAGCGGACCAGGCCCTACTTCCGGCAATTACGGGAACTTCGGGACAAGATCGGCAGGCAAAACATCCCGGGAGTGGAGCTTGACTATCTCTCCATGGGAATGAGCGATGATTTCGAGGTGGCACTGGAAGAAGGCTCAAACATGCTGCGGCTGGGCTCCGTGCTGTTTGGGCAAAGAAACTACGGGGGCGGCCAGTGAACTTCCTGATCATAGCACTGGTCATGGTAGCGGCCTATTTTTACGGCTGCTTTTCCACCGCCCGGATGTTCACCAAGACCTTCCGCTCGCTGAAAATCCACAAAGTGGGCACCGGCCTGGCTGATACAGAAAACATCTATGTTCACGTGAGCCGCCCCATGGGCATCCTGGTTGGCGCTCTGGACATCCTGAAAGCAATGGTTTTCCTGCTGGTGACAGAGCTTCTGCTGAAATTGCTGGATTCATACAGCCCCATCGCCGGCGGAGAGCTGATGTACCACAAAAACGTAATGCTGCTCTATGGCCTGGCCATGCTGGTGGGGCACTGCCTGCCCGTAACCCATAAATTTAAGGGCGGGCGCGGGATCTTTACCTACACTGGTTATCTGTTGTATTTCACTCCCTGGCCGATGTTGATCACGCTAGTGGTGGCCTGGGTGATAGTTTATTTCTGGAAACAAATCCGTTTTGCCCAATATGTTATCGTCATTCTGCCGGTTTTGCTCACCCACATTTTCTACGCCTTTTTCCCCGATATTCGCGAAGACCTGCCAATGTCTTTTGTGGCCATCATTTGGGGCATCGCCATCCTGATGGGGGCGCTGAATTTCATCGTCTCCAAAAGACTGGGGGAACTGTAATGCCGCCCGGGCTCCGGAAAAACAAGGACACCCAACCGGTCCATAGCGTTTCAGCCCCACGCCAGTTTTTGAGCGCTATCGACAAGATCACCCTGGCCTATTGCGCCTGGTTCATTATCTACATGACGGTCGGTATCTTTCTGGGCCGGGCTATCAACGCCGGGATCCATCTGCCCCTGTATCTGCTGATTGTCGCCTTCGTTCTGCTGCTGGCCTTGGCTGAGCGCAAGCTGGACCTTTCCGCCAAACCCTGGCTGCTCCAAGCCTTGCGTTTCGTCCGCGGCATCTATCCGGTGTTCCTATTTGCCTATTATTACAGTTCCCTGCGCTCGGTGTCTCTCATCATCTTCCCCGAATGGCTGGACCCCTGGTTCATGGATATGGACAGCAAGATCTGGGGTTACCTGCCCTCCCTGGAATGGGGGCGCAGATGCAGCCAGTTTTTCTTTCAGGAACTTTTCCACTTCGCCTATTTCTGCTACTATCCCTTGATCGTAGGCCTGCCTCTGTACCTCTATCTCAAAAACAAGCCGGCTTTCAAGGAATTGATCTTCAACATCACTTTCGTGTTTTACGCCTGCTACATTTTCTACAGCATCTTCCCCGTGGTTGGAGGCCGCTTCCACACTGAATCATATCGGCTTTCCCAAGCTTTCCGCGGGGGAATCTTCACCCGTATCATGGCATTCATCTACAACCACAGCGGCCATTGGGGAGGAGCTTTTCCCAGTTCCCATGTGGCCATAGCGGTGGTGTTGACTATCGCGGGATTCAAATTCACCGGCAAATGGGGATACCTGTTTGCCGTGATTTCCGTATTCCTCTCCGTCGCCACTGTCTATTGCCATTATCACTGGTTTGTGGACGCGGTAGCCGGATTGTTCACCGGGATTTTGGGATATTTTGCCGCCAACTGGACCCGCCGTAAACTGGAGAGAGACCCAATACCATGAAGACCCTTCTTATTTTCATTATAACCCTGCTCTGCGTGGAACTTGCTGCCTACGGGGAAGTTCTGCCCATCACCTCTTTCGACTACGGAACCCCGGAAAACAGCGTTTCCCCCATCGCCATTGGCATGGGCTGCATGAACGTGACCAACGCCAGTGATTTCTACGCCAGCTTTTCAAATCCAGCCCTGCTTGGCGGCAACGAGTACAGCCTGGCCTCTGCTTCGTTCAGGGTGAAGGGCGACGAGGCCATGACCATTGCGGATGCAGTCCAATTCAGTAACGTGCTGAGGCCCAGCCAGTTCAAATACGTCACCCTGGTGGCCAAACAAACCGCTTTGACCTATCAGCCCGTGGCCTCCGTCAACATCGTCGAAAGCCCTGATCCCGCCTGGCCGAACAACCCATCCGGCTACCGCTATCTGGACTATCAGTTGGACAAGTGGCAGATAAGCCTTGCCGGGAGCGACAATTCCTGGCGGCCAATCCGCTTTGGACTGAACGCCAAATATCTGTCAGGCCGGCTGGTGTATATGCGTTCCGCGAGGCCGGACACCACGTTCATCGATACCAAAGTGAAAGGTTTTTCCACCGATCTGGGGCTGACCCTGCAAACCGGGAGTTTCACTTTCGGTCTGGTTTCCACCGATCTGCTCTCCCGCCTGTGGTGGGACTGGGGCTACGAATCCGTTCCCTTGCAGAGCCGGATGGCTTTCGGGGCGCAATACGGCACGGAATACCTCACCGTCAGTGGTGGTGTTCAAAACCGGCTGTCCAGGAATCCGGACACCACTTACCATCTGGGCTTTCAGTATCTCTGGGACTGGCAGGGCACATCTTCCGACCCAAACAATTCCCAGGCCTTTACAGCCAGGATAGGCCTTTACAGCCGTGACTTCAGCGGAACCGACAATATCAACTACACCCTTGGCGCTGGCTATAACTACAAGATTTTCCGCTTCGACTTTGCCCTGAACAATAAAGGCTTCAAACTGAGCGACAGCGAGTATCTTTTTTCCTTGGGAGTAGGATTGCCATAATCCATGAGCGGGCTCAGCTTTCTCAATTCCGGCTTGTTGCTTTTCACGGCGGCCACCGTTTTGCCACTGCTGATCTGGCTTCTGGCCAAAAAGAAGCCCAAACAGGTGGTCTTTCCCTCCCTACGCTTCATCAAAGCGGGCCAGGAAGAGGAAAAAAAGCGCACCCGCCTAAAAAACATCCTCCTGCTCATCATCCGTATGCTCATCATCCTGCTGGTGACCCTGGCCGCCACCCGTCCGCTGCTGCGTTCTTCATGCCTCAAACCGTCATCCAGCCACCCTCCCACTGCAATTGCGATCCTGGTGGACACTTCCTACAGCATGGACTATGTGGAGGAATCACGCAGCGATTTGGACCGGGCCAAGGATGCTCTGAAAAAGATCGCCGCCCTTTGTGACCCTGAGGACCGAGTGATCCTGATCACCTCTGAGGACAAATGGAACCGGCTCCACGCCCAGATTTATGCCGGAAGCCCGCCCCCCGAACTTATCGACCAAATTGCAACCACCTATACTCCCCTGCCCCTGCAGAACATGCTGGAACTCGCCGAAGCCAAGCTGGCTGAAACCCAGCTTGCGAACCGCGAACTCTACCTTATCACAGACGGCCAGAAACAGGACTACCCCTCCTCGCCGAAAACAAGGCTCAACGTGATCAACATCGCCCCAAACCGGGAACCTGCCAACCTTAGCTGCGCCAATGCCCGCGCGCTGCCACAACTGGTGGAGAAATCCCGCCGCCAGACCATTGAATTCCAGCTCACCAACCACGGCAACCAGCCGCGGGAGGAGGTGCTAGTGAAAGTGGTTCTGGGCGATGCCAAGGTTGCGGAGAAATTCGTGGCTTTGCCAGCCAGGCAGACCGTAAATCAAAGCATCGCCATCGACCTGAGGCAGGACGGCTGGCAAAGCGGCTATGTGGAAGTGGTGGATGACCGTTTGGAGCAGGATAACCGCAGCTATTTTTCTTTCCCCTTCCAGCTTTCACCCCGGGTGGCCGTGATTTCCGGGGCACAGGGCCTGCCTCTTTCCCTGAGGTCATTGCTCAACGTGTATACCGGTAGCGGGGGCAGCGTTGACCGGCTGGTTCCCAGCCAACTCAATCTTTCCCTGTTGGATAGCTACCAAACCTTTGTGTTTGTGGGAGCGGCACCCTATTCACCAAAACTGCGCGACATCGTAGCAAAACTCGGTGAAAGCGGCCGCGGCGCGCTTTTCTGCCTGGACGGCACCCTTTCCGCGGAATACCGCTCTCTGCTGGCGGGAACCTTCGGCATTAGCTTTGGCACGTGGCAATCTGAGCCCAAAACCATCAGCCACGTGAATCCCCATCACTACACCACCTCGTTGTTGGCGGGGAAAAACATCCGCTACAACACGCTGGCGAAATACTGGAAGCTCTCAGGAACAGGCGCAACCACCCTGTTGAGCGGGGGCGGGGACATCTTTGCCCTGGCAAAAGACAACTTCGTGCTTTGGAATTTCGACCCCAGCGACCAACACTCAACCTTCCTGCTGGATGCCGCTTTCGCGGTTTTCGCCTATCGCTGCCTGGAACATGCCGGCACTCTCATCGCCAGCGGGGAAAACTACCTGCTGGGAGATACCGTGAACGCCAGCGGAATCGTCCTTCCCAACGGGCAAAGCATCCAGCTGGCCAGTAGGACCCACCTTTTGGAACAGCCGGGCATCTACTCGCTACTCCAAGCTGAGGGCCCCGCCAAAGTGGTCGCGGTAAACACCCCCCTGCAGGAGAGCGAGTTTCAGGCAATGGACTACAAAGGCCTAAGCAATACCAGGCTACTGGGGCCGAACTGGATCAAAACCCTATTCCACACCCGCCTGGGACATGACCTCTGGAAGATATTGCTGGCCGCCGCGCTGGCGCTGGTGATCCTGGAACTGGTCCTCGTGAAAAGCGAGGAACTTCGTCCAGCAACCGCGGTGCCCAACCCCGCAACCGGGAGTGAAACATGATATTGGAAAAGATTAAAGACCCTTCTGTTATAAAAGACTTCAGCCTTCAGGAATTGACCCTGCTGGCCAAGGAAATCCGCAAACGCATCGTGGACGTTGTCTCCATCAACGGCGGACACATCGCCCCTAGCCTGGGAACGGTGGAACTCACCCTCGCCCTGCTCAGCGTGTTTGACCCCATCAAGGACCGCGTGGTCTGGGATGTGGGCCATCAGAGCTATGCCTGGAAGATACTCACCGGGCGCAACGAGCGCTTTGACACCCTTCGCTCTTTTGGAGGCATCAGCGGCTTCACCAACCGCGATGAAAGCCCCTGCGACGCCTTCAGCACAGGCCACAGCAGCACTTCCGTATCCGCGGCCCTGGGCCTTGCCTGCGCCCGGGATCTGCAGGGCGAAAGCGGCTTCTGCATCGCCGTGATCGGCGACGGAGCCCTCACCGGCGGCATGAGCTTCGAGGCCCTCAACCACTCGGGGCACCTGCAGAAAAACAAGTTTCTGGTCGTCCTCAACGACAACGCGATGTCCATCTCCCAAAACGTCGGCGGCCTGCAGGAATACATGGCCAGGATGATGGCCAGCCGGCCCTACAACACCCTCAAACAGCAGATTTGGGACCTCGGCGGCACCCTGCCGGAAAACCTTCGCCGCCGCTTCATTCTCGGTGCCCAAAAGCTGGAGGAGTCGATGATGAACATCCTGGTGCCGAACATCATCTTCGAGGACCTCGGCTTCAAATATGTGGGGCCCATCGACGGCCATGACGTTGAACTCGTCTCCACCATGCTCCGCCGCATCAAGCGCCACATGGTCGGCCCGGTTCTGCTGCACGTGGTAACCCAGAAAGGCCGCGGCTACGTTCCCGCGGAGCAGGATGCCTCTTCCTTCCACGGAGTGGGCCCCTTCGACGCCAACAGCGGCAAACAGGCCAGCAGCGGCAGCGAAAGCTGGAGCGAAGTTTTCGGCAAAAGCCTGGTCCAACTGGCTGAAGCCGATCCCAAAATCGTGGCCATCACAGCCGCCATGGCCGCTGGAACCGGTCTGGCCTCCTTTGAAAAGAAATTCCCCAAGCGCTTTTTCGACGTCGGCATCGCCGAACAACACGCCGTGACCCTGGCAGCAGGAATGGCCTGCAAGGGCGTGAAACCCTTCGTGGCCATCTACAGCACCTTCCTGCAGCGTGCCATCGACCAGGTTATCCATGACGTTGCCCTGCCCCGCCTGCCCGTGGTTTTATGCATAGACCGGGCCGGGCTGGTCGGCGAAGACGGGGCCACTCATCAAGGCGCCTTTGATGTTTCGTTGCTCTCCGCCATCCCCAACCTGATCATTCTTTCACCTTCCACAGCGGAGGAACTGGACTCCATGCTCGCTTTCGCCTCCAAATATCAGGACAGGCCTGTTGCCATCCGCTACCCACGCGGGACCGCAAGCCGGGGAGAATTGCCACTAACGGATTTCGTGCCGGGCCGGGCTGAAACAGTCCACCAGGGAAAAAACATCGCCCTTATCACTGACGGCGGTGCCAGAATGGTAGCCGAAAAGACCCACGCGTTGCTGGTTGAAGCCGGCCTGAACCCCTGGCTGGTCAACCTCCGCAGCCTCAAGCCGCTGGATGAGGCATTGCTGAACGAACTGGGCGAGAGCTGTTCCCATCTCTTCACCTTCGAGACCAACGCCGTGATTGGCGGAACGGGCTCCCGGATCGCTCAATTGCTGGCAGCCAAACCATGCCAAGTGGTTAATTTCGGCTATCCGGACAGCTTCATTGCCCACGGCAAGACCGAACAGCTAAATGACATGATCGGCTTCACGCCGGAAACTTTGGCCGCCGGAATCCTTAACCGCCTCAAAGCCTGATGCAGTCAGCTTTCGAGCCTATCTGCGCCCAGATCACGCCTCCGGGCTGCGCCGCCGTGAATGTTCTGAGGATCAGCGGCAGCGGTAGCATCGGAATCGTCGCCCAATTTTTCCACCCCCGCCAAAAACTGCTCAAAAGCCCTTCACACCATGTGATTTTCGGCATCTTTCACAGCCGTGATGGCAATCCGCTGGACCAGGTCCTCTGCACGGTTTTCCGCGCCCCCGCCAGCTACACCGGCGAAGACTGCGTGGAGATTTCCTGCCACGGAAATCCCCGCCTGGCCGCCAAAATACTGGAAAACCTTCTGCTGGAAGCGCGTCTGGCCCGTCCGGGGGAATTCACCCACCGCGCTTTGCTGAATGGCAAGCTCGACCTCACCCAGGCTGAGGCTGTGAACGACCTCATAACAGCGACTGGCAGCAAGGCAGAAAGCTCCGCGCTGATGCAGGTTCGGGGGCTTCTGTCCCAACCCTTGAAAGAGCTTCTGGAAGCCGTGAATGACGCCCGCCTGCGCTGCGAACTGGCCATCGATTTTGCCGACCAGGACCTCCCCCCTCTTGATGCCGCCGACCTGAGAAAAAGGGTCTCAGCCGCACTGGACAAGGCCCGGGAACTTCACAGTGACGGAGCCCGGGGCCGCTACATCCGTGAAGGGATCCGGGTCTGCCTGGCCGGAGCGCCCAATTCCGGCAAATCCTCCCTTTTCAATGCCTTTCTGTGCTGCAACCGCGCCATTGTTACCCCCCATCCTGGCACAACCCGCGATTATCTGGAGGAAAGCGTTTCCCTGAGCGGCTACAACCTCATTCTCACCGACACCGCCGGACTGCGTGAAAATGCAGGCCCCATCGAGCGGGAGGGAATTGACCGCAGCCTCGGGCTGATGCAGTCGGCCGATCTGGTGCTTTATCTTCTGCCGGTTGATGAACCCACCCCCAAGGCTGACCCTGCCGCGCTTTCACCCGTTCCAGCCAAGACCCTTTGGCTGGCCAGCAAATGGGACCTTTGCCAGCCCGAAAACCAAGGCTCCGCCTCGCTCGAAAGCCGCGACGGCTCCACCCCTGAACTCGCGCTCCCCGTTTCAGCGATAGCCCCGGACGGTTTGAATGCCCTCCAAACCGCCATCCTGAAACGCTTTGAGCTTCCACTGGAGAATCCCGACCGGCCCCTAGTGACCAACGCCAGACACCTCGCCGCTTTGGAGCGGGTCATAGCCGCCCTCACCAGTGCCCTCACCTCCCTCGACAACCAGGCCGGCTACGAATTCACCGCCTTCGATCTCATCACTGCTTCCAGCGCCCTTGGCGAAATTTTGGGCGTTTCTCCGGACCCCGACCTTCTAGGCAGAATCTTTGCCGATTTCTGCATCGGAAAGTGATTGCTTCTCTTTCAAATCGGGTAAGTTAACCCTTTGGGGAAGCATACGATAACGGGGTCATAAGGTAGCCGGAAATCGCGCGGAAAAGCGATGCTTTGCTGACTGGCCGTTAAGGCCCTGTCCCATGTCCCAAGTGCGCCTCCCGTATCATGCCCGCATTTGATGCGAGTATTATGCGGGAGGCAAGGGAGAACGACAGGCTCGAGCGCTCAGGGCCTGACCGGCAGGAACTCGCAGTGGGCAAAGCACTTGGGGTACGGCCAAAACGAGCTCTTTCTATCTGATCCTGGCGAGGCGGATGGTTTTGGCGAAATCTCCAGTTTTAAGGCGACAGAAGTAGATGCCGGGGGAAACGGCGCGGCCAGATTGGTCGAGGCCGTCCCAGGCGATTTCATGGCGGCCGGTGCCGAGCCGGGAATCCAGCAAGGAACGGACCTTTTGCCCGCGGAGGTTGTAGATGGCCAGTTCAGTGGGGGCAGCGGCTTTGAGGTCCAGGCTGATGACGGCGCTGGCAGCGAAGGGATTGGGCCAGGCGCTCAGGCTTGGTTCCGGAGTGGGGACGGTCAAATCCTGGTTTGGAGAGCCCGGAGCCTGAAGCTGAAGCTCGATGGCAGCTGCGCCCAAAACGCCGCGGGCAAGGGCATCGGTCCAGGGTCGGTCAGGTTCGGTTGTCCAACTGTGTCCGCAGGCTCCATTGATGTCGAAGCGGAGCTTTTGGTATTCAAAGAGGTCCAAAACCACAGCCACGTGCCCGGAGATGGGTATAAGGCTGTTCACGGTGTGTTCAAACCTGCCGTTCATGGGGCTGATGATGTCGCCGATGTCGAGCAGTATCTCATTAGTGATGGCGCCGTTGGAAAAGCGGTGGATCTTGGCGTTCACCAGTCCCGGCTCGACTGGAAAGCCCCAGGGATCGGCCACCGCGTCGAAAGCCAGTTTTTTCACCAGATACTGCTGCGCGCCCAAATCAAGTTCCAGCGCTATCTTGATAGGCACAGCCCCGCGTCCGTATTCGTCCCAGACCGGAGTTTCGCTTAGCCAGCCAAACCAGGTCGGCTGCAGCGGATCGACCACCTTCACCCTGGCCTGGGCGCTGGCTTCAAGGCTGGTGGTATTGACAGCGCGCACTTTAACTGTGTGCTGCCCCGGAGTGAGCCAGCCTTCGGGAATATTCACCGACCAGGGTTGCGTGTAGGATGTGCCCACGCTTAGGTCATCGAGGAAAAACTCGACCAGGCTGATGTTTGTCCCCAGATCGTCGATCTGCACAGAAATCAGGGTGTCCACCGCGGTGATGATGGCGCCGTCAGCCGGAACAAATCCCGAAATCAGGGGCGGATAAGCCGCGTCAGAGGTCGAAAGCGTGAAAGTGATGGTTTCATGGGCTTCCGAGATGCTATGGACGTTCACGGGGCACGAGCTTCCGTAGCTCAGGAAGCAGCAGGGATCTGTGTGTTGGTTGAAGGCGGTGCGTCCGCTCTGGGCGCTGAAACTGGCGTCGAAGACGGAGCCGTTGGAGGTTTGGGAGCCGCCGGGGCGGAATACGTAAACCTCGTCCGGCGGACCAGAGGCGTTTCCACTCAGTGTGGAATTGACGCGATAGATCAGCAGTCCGGAACCGGGCAGGTTTTCCTCGAAGATGTCAGCGCCGCGTTTGCGGTATTCGAAAACGAGGGATTCCTGGGAGTTGAGTTCATAGCGGTAAGCGTTATTCACTTGGGAAGTTACGGGGTTTAGGGTGTAAGTTCCGGGCCCGATGGTGGGGATGGAACTCAGCCAGCCGCCGTAGTGGTATTTCATATGCATGCACATGTGGCCGCCGCCGCTTTCCATGATGTCCCAGCAGCCGGCGGGGGTGATGCCGTCAAAATCGTAATGGTAGAGGTCCGGAGCGCCCACGCTGTGGAACATTTCATGGCAGAGGGTGCGCACGCTGTTCTGGTTTTCCGGCTGGAAGGTGAAATCCCAGACCATTTTGCCGTTGATGAAAACATCCTGGGTATAGAGCACCCAGCGGTGGGCCCAGAGCAGTTCCGCCCAGGCGGAATGGGGTCCGCGGATTACGAAGCAGACGTTGTCCACATAGCCATCGTTGTCGGCGTCGATGTTCAATGTGGAGGGCACCTGGCTGGCAATGGAGTTCAGGGCGTCGGCCAGCAACTGATGTTCACGGTCGGTGCGCTGGAAATCGCGGTAGCCGGTGGGATTGGTGACGGAGTTGTAGGGCAGGAAGTACGCCCGGGGATGGCTGTCCGTGTAGGATAGATTGACGTTTGGTTCGCAAGTGGGGAAGTGATGGGAAACGTAATCAAGCTGGTCATAGCTCACCTGGTGAAAGTAGTTGCGCAGGGAAAACTGGTCGTCGCCCACAGCATTGAACTTGGCGTCGTAAACCGAGCGGGGATCGCTGAATTCCGTCTGGTCGCTGAATTTAATATAGACCACAAGGTTGTTCACAGTGCCAGTGTTCGGGCCTTTGGAGCCGGAGCGGGCGTGGGAATTCATAAATGCCACTTTCTGGTGGTAACGCTCTGGAGAGATGTTTATCCCGGGCTCGAGGCCCAGTGCTCTTGGGTCAGCGGAACCAACCCTGTATGAAGAAGGGACCGGTTCGCTTCCGGAGCGGACAGCGTAATAATACCAGCCGTCGATGGGGCTCTGGATGATGGTATAGCCGTTCGCGTCGTGCAGGCGGTTGGCAAATTCATCGCCCGAAGCAAGCAAATCCAGCACGGAGCCGTCAGGCTGCGTCACCTCGGTGGGCAAATCGAAGAAGTTGGCAGCGCTCAGCAGCAGCGGTGCCAGGAACATGACCAGAAACAGGCATCTTTTCATCATTTCCTCCACTCTGTGATGGCATGCAATTTGGATTCCGTATCCTTGAAAAACAAATGGCATTGACAAATATGAAGCCGGAAACCATGCTGTTTTCGAGTTGGAAAATGCTCAAGGAGGAACATCTGCGAATACAAAAGCCAGGCAGACCTCTGTGTCAGGGTGGCGGAATACCGCTCCCAAGCCAGGGATAAGGACGGTATCTGGTATTTTGAGAAATACAAGAGCAAGGCGGATTTCACGATAAAGGTGGTGAAGCACCGCTCCTTAGCCGATTTGCTGGTCTATTACGTTCCCTACCGCTCTCAGGCTGGCTGGCGCAAGTCCCATCCCTGGACAGGCAGGCTGCGTTAGAGACCGCATCCTTTTCCGGAAAGGATTTCGGGGTGGGAAGGCATCGGTTCGGGCAGAATTTGATTGACAAAATCTCGCCTCTTTTTGGGATGGCATTCCTAACATGGGTGATTAGCTCAGTTTGGTTAGAGCGCTACGTTGACATCGTAGAGGTCACTGGTTCGAGTCCAGTATCACCCACCACCTCCTGCCCGGGGTGATTAGCTCAGCTGGTTAGAGCGCTACGTTCACATCGTAGAGGTCACTGGTTCGAATCCAGTATCACCCACCACTTTCCCCGCCCCAGAAATCCGCTCCGGAATTTGTTTAACCCGGCTGTAATATATCTTGCCTCGGAAACTTTTACTATGGAAATATGTGCTGGGCGCCTACTTACCCCCAACCACCGAACTCACCTAAAAACCAGCCGCTTGTAAAAAAGGATTGACAATATCCCCATGTTTCGACGTGATGCAACCTAATGAAAAAACTCAATACAGCATAGGAGTTAACGTATGAAGTTGTACATACGTCTCTTCATCCTGATTTTGCTGACCGGCTTGCTTGCTTTCGGGTGCAGCAGACCGAGCGGGCAGGAACAGGCCAAATTGAAGAAACTGGTGGTGGAAAACCTTCAGGTGAAAGACATCCCCAACGACGGCGGCGACGGCTTGATGCTTAGCTGGAAACCCCTGCCCAAAGACAAAAGGGTGCAGGAATACCGTATTTACAGGGGTGTTCATCCGGACACCTTGTTCTTCCTGACCTCGGTGCAGGTGAACGTGAAGACCGGCGTGGCCACCGATGAAATGCTTTATTACGACAGCGGTTACAGCAGCTTCGTAAGCCTGGATTCCCCCGGCAAGTTAAAACACGAGAAAGGTGCCCCCGGCAGCAACCTCTACCGGGGTGTTCCGCGGGATACAGAGCTTGTCGCGCGGTTGAGCGAAAGCTTTTCCCTGCTCTCCCAGATCGAAGACGGAGATTATTATTACAAGACCGTCAAGGCCAGATCGGCAGACAAGGAAGACGAGAACATCTATGCCGGCTTGAGATTTAACCAGCAGACCATTCTGGCTTCGCTGAAGAGCGCTCAGCCCGGGGAAAAGCCAGTTGATTACTACTATACCGTGGTACCCGTTAACGAACGCAACCAGTATCTGGGTATCGCGAAACCCGTGGCCGGAACGCCGATTGACGACGCTCCGGAAGCCTCACCCGGTCTGTTCGCCGCGGCTGTTGAGGACAATCTCACACTGCAGTTCGAGTGGGAATATCCCCTCAACCACGACGATTTGGCAGCCTATTCCATCTACATGGTTCCAGCCCTGCCGGATTCCGCCTGGAAAATGATGAGCGCGGAACAACAGGAGGCTGTGGCCGGGACGGCGGTGAAAATTGCCGGAGGCGGAGTTGGCAGCGGTTCGCTGAAAAACAACTGCGTGGTCACTGAGGAAGAACTCAGCCAGGCAGCGCCCGGTTTGAGCTGGGAACAGGCCAGCCAGAGCCGCTTCAGCATCCGCTTCATGGATTACAGCATGAACCAGTCTCCGCTGAGCCTGCCAGCTTCGCCCAAAAGGGTGAAAAGCAGCGCGCTGCCGCAAATCGCCAAATTCCGGGTGGAAGACAAACCCATGGACAAAGGCGACCGCATCACCGTAACCTGGCAGGACCCTGTGGTCTCAATCACCAAAACATCCTCGCTGAAAAAAGACGGCACCAGGCTGAAAGTAAACTACCAGGTGAACAAGACCGACAATCAGAATATCAGTAACATCTATTTCGAGTTCTTCGAGCCGGGCAAAGACACTGCCTTTGCCAAGGTAAACGAATTTCACCAAGACAACATCATCTATGTGAACATTCCCAAAAAATACTCCCTGAAAAACGGCGGGAAAGTTCCCGAAGACAGTCTGCAAGTGAAAATCACCATGGCCGTGAAGCCCTACAAGATAAATCCCCAAAACGGCCGCATCACCTACGGCAAAAAAGAGCTGCTCAAAGATTACACGATGGTGCAATACATCAAACCGGACCCCGCCATGATGGCCTACATGCCAACGCGGGGGCTGTATCTGAACGGCGTTGACGTCTCCCAGGTGCAAAATGTGGTTTACCGCAAAGGATACAGGAGTTCTACCTACAGTCTGGTGAAGAGCAGCACCTCCTACGAAAACAACCTCGACGTGACCATCGGCTACATATCCACAGTAACCAAACCCATCGCCGGATTCAACTTTGTTAAAGGCGATTCATTATATACATATATGGATGGGAAACGTTTCTCCCGCAAACTGGCGGCAGGAGAAAAAGCCCGCGACCTCGCTCTGGTCTCCTCTGAAATCGATTTCACCTACGACCAGGAAAGCAAAACCACACTGAATACCAGCATCTATCTGGACGAGGCGAAGAAGATAATCGGTAATCTGAAGACCGATCTGGACGACGCCAAAAAAGAACTTGCCGCCTGTGGAGATTCCCTGGCCCAAGCCAAAGTGCCAGAAACCGCTATGGTCTATCAGGGCGCTGTCGCCCGCCTCACCCAAAAGGTGGAAGGCCTGGAGGAAAAGGTCAAAGCCTACAGCAGCAACAAGCTTTTCCAGGAAGCCCTGAAGCAGAAAAACGACCGTGGGCTGATGCGCCTGGTGTCCTCCATCCGTGAGCCGGAATCACGCCAGCACAGCTACATGATCGTGAGAACCAACGGCGAAGGCCTTTTCTCCGAAACGGCACCGGACACCCTCAAGACCGGGGAGTATGTAAACTACGCGCCGATCTCCAACTGGTTCGACTGGAACAAGCTCATCACCCTATTTGCGGTGCTCATCTTCGGGATCATGGTAGTGGTGTTTGTGAATCTGGCCAAGAAGGGCAAAGACCTCTATATGCGTCCCATTGCCGGTTTGCAGGAGATCGACAACGCCATCGGCCGCGCCACCGAAATGGGACGCCCAATGCTTTACTGCATGGGCAACGGCGGGCTTTCGGACGTGGCGACCCTTGCTTCCATGGGCATCCTGAGTTTGGTTGCCAAAAAGGCCGCTGAATATGACACTAAACTGATAGTTCCCTGCTACGACTACATCGTGATGCCCATCGCCCAGGAAATCGTACGGGAAGCTCACTACGCGGTGGGGCGCCCGGACAGCTATGACAAAAACAACGTTTTCTACCTCACCTCCGTGCAGTTCGCCTATGTGGCGGGAGTGAACGGCATTATGATCCGTGAGAAGATGGCTACCAACTTCTTCATGGGTTATTTCGCCGCCGAAGCTCTGCTGATGACGGAAACGGGTAACGCCGTCGGAGCCGTGCAGATCGCCGGCTCGGATGCCATCACCCAGATCCCGTTCTTTATCACCACTTGCGACTACACTCTCATCGGAGAAGAGCTTTACGCTGCCTCCGCCTATCTGAACCGTGAACCGATGCTGCTGGGAACCCTCAAAGCCCAGGACTACTTCAAGTTCCTGATCCTGGTTTTTGTGATAGTTGGCGCTTTAACGGCTACATTCCAGCTGACTGGCATAATGCAAGCTTTCCCCTTAAAATAAAAGAGGTCTTAGATGAAGAAGACAATTCCCCTGTTGATAGTGATAATCGGAGGATTCATCTGGCTAGCCTGGGTGTTCGTGCCCCACAGGCTGCTGCAGGATGTTTTCTACTACGAGTTTTACGTTCCCTGGGCACGGGCAATGGCGCCTTTCGGCATGCTGCTGGGCGTGATGAGCCTTTCCATGATGCACTATGGTAAGATCACACGCAAAGCTCCCAAGTGGCAGTACAGCTTCTTTTTCTTCGCCGGATTCATCGTCACTTCGCTGGCCGGATTTATCGGCGGAACCCAGAAAGGCGGGCTCTACATGTGGCTGTTCGAAAACATGCAGATGCCGATGAGCGCCACAATGTTCTCGCTGCTGGCCTTTTACATGGCCTCCGCGGCTTACAAGGCCTTCCGCGCCAGATCTCCTGAAGCCACCGTGCTGCTGGTGGCGGCCATAGTGGTGATGCTGGCCCAGGTGCCGCTGGGAGTTAAGATCAGCAAATTCTTGCCGGATATTTCTCAATGGATCCTTGACGTGCCGAACCTGGCCTCCAAACGCGGGATCATGCTTGGCGTTGGCCTCGGCAGCGTAGCCACCACCCTGAAGCTCCTGCTGGGAATTGAACGTTCCTACCTGGGAGGTGATTGATCATGACAGAAAAACTGAACTTCTTCGAACGTCTGCAAAAGCTTGACCGCCGCTGGATCTACATCGTTGTCGCCCTGGCTATCATCATTCCTTTGATGTTACCCTATAATTCGGACAACGTGACCTCTCCGCCCACGGAAAACGTGTATCAGATGGTCGATTCCTTCGCCGGACGCGAAGACCGCGCCATCCTGATGAGCTTTTACCATGACGCCTCCACCATGCCGGAACTCTATCCCATGCAGATAGCCATTCTGCGCCACTGCTTCGAGCGCAACGTGAAGGTGTTTTTCCTTTCCTTCCTGCCCACCGGCGCGCCCATCATCGACATGGCCATCAACACCGTAAAGGAAGAGTATCCGAACATCAAGAGCGGCACCGACTACTGCAACTTCGGCTACATCCCCGCCGCCCTCATCATGCCAACCATCATCGGTATGGGCGACAACATCGCCACCGCGGTTCCCACCGATGCCGAGGGCCGCAAGGTGGAAAACCTACCTATCATGAAAGGCATTAACAACTACACGGAAATGAACCTGGTGATTGAGTTTTCCGGCTCCGTCGCAGGTGGCTACTGGCTCACCTACGCCCGTCCCAAATTCGGCACCAACATCGCGGTGGGCGTTACCGCCGTGATGGCCGCTGATGAATATCCCTACCTGCAGACCGGCCAGTTCATCGGCATGCTGGCAGGCTTGAAGGGCGCCGCCGAATATGAAAAACTGGTGGAAGTCTTTGCCGCCTACCGCGCTCCCGGCGACGTGATGCACCCCTACACCGACGAAGAAGGCAATAAAATACTGCCCGGCCGTTCTTTCAGCGACGACATTCTGGAAAAACCCGAGGTGCAGGATTTGGTTAAAATCACCACCCAGACCCAGGCCAAGTTCACCCCGGAAGAGTTTCAGAAATTCGTGGAGAACTATCCTGAGGAGGACCGCGCTAAGCTGACTCAGGCGAAACAAGAAGCCGACGGCAAGATCGTGATCGACGTAAGCGACCTTGAAGAAAACGATTTTGCCCCCACCACCTGGGATGCCCTGAACCGCATGACCCGCAACACCATCTACAAGTTCAAGGTCGCCCGCATCGGCATGAACGCCCAATCCGTAGCCCACATCATGATCATCGTGTTCATCCTGATCGGAAACATCGGCTACTTCATCCAGAAAGCCCGTCTCCGCAAACAATAAAGGGAGGAAAAAATGACATTTGAACTCTTTAGCAACCTTGTGGGTGCCTTTTTCACCCTCTGTATCTTCTCCTTCCTTTACAAGGACAACCCTTTCTATCAGATGTCCGAACAGCTTCTAGTGGGAATATCGCTGGGCTATTCGCTGGTGCTCACCTATGAAAGGGTGTTCATCCCCTATTTCTACCAGCCCATCTTCCTCAAACACGAGTGGATACTGATCATACCAAGCATCATCGGTATGTTCTACCTGCTGCGTTTTTCCCGCAAACTCAGCTGGCTGTCGCGCTATCCCATCGCTTTTTCGATGATGGGTGTGGGCGCTTCCGTCGCGCTGGCCATGCACAACAGCATCCTGGTGCAGATGCGCCAGGCCATGGTGCCGATCGAGAACGTGAACCTGGCCCTGATCTTCATCGGAACGATTGCCGTGCTGCTCTATTTCTTCTTTTCCAAAGCCCACACCGGGGTTTACGGAAAATTCGTGAGCATCGGCAAATGGTTCATGATGGTGGGCTTCGGCGCTTCCTTCGGCCTCACTGTGATGGCTCGTATTTCGCTTCTGATCGGACGTATCCAGTTCCTGGTAAATGACGTCTTCATGGCCATCAAACAGGCCATCGCCGGCTGACCGGATCAGCGTTTATAAACATGGGGGAAGCTTAACCGGGCTTCCCCTCCTTGTTAGTTTTAACTTGAACCGGTGGGCAAGGCCCATGGGAAGAACGCATGAATAAAATCATAAAGCTTGGACTGCTGCTGCTTTTGGCGGCAGCGTTGCTCCTCACCGCCTGCTCGGGCGGTGACACCAGGGCAGCACAGATAGAAGAGTTTCTCGCCCTCGACATGCCGCACGACGACGGCTCCGGCGTTTTACTGAAATGGAAGCCCCTTGGCGGCGAACACAGGATCATCCAATACAACATCTACCGCGGCGTCAGCCCGGACAGCCTTTTTCTTCTATCCACCCAGGAAGCTGACCCCAAAGCCGGTGCGTCAGGCAATTGGCTCAATTTCGAGGACAAAAGCTTCAATCCCCTCATCGAGTTTGAGACAGCCCCTGGAAGGCTGAAAAAGGAAAAGCAGCAGGTTGCCGAAGGTACGCTTTACAAAGGTGTGCCCCGGGATGCCAAGATCCTGGGCGAAATGCTCAAACACTACGATGTCATCGGCGATATCAAAGCTTCCAAATACTACAACAGCTCCAAACGCGTGGAAATTGGCCAGGGTGATTCCAAAGAAATCTACGCCGGCTACCGGCTTAACCAGTTCAACAACCTCTATGCCAATCCCAAGGCTGAACACAGCTATTACTACTGCGTGGTTCCCGTTACCGAAACGGGCAGGTTCCTGCCTGCCACCCCGGTGCGGAAAGTGGTGCCGGTGAACAACCGTCCCGATTCCACCGCGGTGCTGCACACCTCCTATCTGACTGATAGGAACGAACTTCGCTTCGAGTGGTCACCGCCTTTGGGTAGCAACAACATCGTGGCCTGGGAAGCCTGGCTGATGCCCCGCAGCCTGCTGCCCCAGTTCCGCGAGGACCAAATAGCCAACGCCGCCGCTCCGGACAGCGTGTTCATCGCCAACTGGCAAAGAGGCTCGATCCTCGTGCACCAGATGGAGCCTGACTATTGGTCCCAAAGCTTTTACGACAAAGTGGACCTCACCGAGGCCGGGACAAACATTCCTTCCCCGGAGGAACTGGTCAACTGGGTGCCGGTTCTCACCTATGCCAATTACTGGTCGTCGGAGGACGGCCTCCGCCAGGAATCCTTCCAGGCCGCGTCCCTGGGTGAAAAGCTGCAGATAAAAAGCTCGGCGGACCTGCCCAAGCTGCCTGATTACCAGGTCGTGGAAAAAGTTTATGACAAGGGCGACAACATCATCTTTTCCTTCGGCCGCCCCTTCGCCTTCGTTACCCAGGCTTCCTGGCTGAACAAGGCCAGAACCAGGCTGCGGGTGAACTATGAAATCGCCGAAAATGGCCATCAAAAGGTTTCCAGGCTCAAGCTCCGCTTCCTAGATGCCGATGGCAAGGTTTTGAATGAAGTGAGAGAAAGCTATCCGGACAAGATCATCCGCGTGAAATTCCCCAAGGGCAGGAATCCCGAGATTGGCTTCAATGTGGAGGTTTTCACCGAAATTCAGGGCGAAAAGAATTTCCCCGGCCCGCCCATCAGCCAGCAGGTGAACTACGATCCCCAGGCCTTCCGTTTCAACGGAGGCAAGGTCACCAGTGCCGGGCAGGAATTGAACCACCTTTACTACGACATTTTCAGCAAAAACAACCTGAGCGGATCATACAGCCCTGGCATGCGTATCGGTGCCCTGAGCCGTTTTTATGAGCATCTGGTGCCCTACGTGGATACCCAGAATCCGCTGATCAGCAAGGTTGACCCCAAAACCGGCCTGGTGCTCACGGACCCGCATTTCACTGTGGCCGTGGACCCCGCTTCCGGCGTGGCTTTGTCCCCCAGCCTCTATAAAAAGGACACGGAGGATTATCTGAAAGACCTGGCCGCCAGCATCGCCAAGCTGAAACAGACCGTGGCCCCGGGCGATTCGCTTTCGGAAAAGGCGCAGGAACTTCAGGCCAGCGAGGCTGAACTGGCTTACATCAAAGGACATCCGGCCTATCTCGCCGGCGTTAAAGCCGGCAGCGACAAAGCCTGGCGCCGCGTTATGCTGAATGAGCTGGACCGCAATTCCCGCGCCTACCAATATAAGATGCTGGCCACCAACGGCAAAGGCCTCTGGGCCGATGAGACCGACCAGCCTGAACTCAAGCCCACCGGACCGGGGATCGAAACTCCGCTGCACCCGAAAGGGGAGTGGTTCGACAAAACCAAACTGGCCACCCTGATCGCCTCCATCATCCTTGGCCTGATGGTGGTTTACGCCATCTTCCAGGCCAGGCGCAAGGACCTCTACATCCGTCCCATCGCAGGTTTGGAAGAGCTGGACAACGCCGTGGGCCGCGCCACCGAAATGGGCCGTCCCGTGATGTTTGTGCCCGGCTGGGGCACCCTGGGCGACCCCTGCACTATCTCGGCCATGATGATCCTCAACAAGATCGGCGGCAAAACCGCGGAATACGACATCCGGCTCATCTCACCCCAGGTGGACTATCTGGTGCTCCCGCTGGCCCAGGAAATGGTGCTGACCGCCTACAACGAAGCCGGCCGGCCCGACGCCTACAACCAGGACGACATCTTCTTCGTTTCAGACACCCAGTTCGCTTTCTGCGCGGCCGTGAATGGCATCACCGTCCGCGAAAAGGTTGCCACCATCTTCTACATGGGCTATTTCTACGCGGAAGCCCTGCTGATGACAGAAACCGGCAACCAGAGCGGCGCCATCCAAATTGCCGGTTCCGACGCCATCACCCAAATCCCGTTCTTCATCACCACCTGCGATTATACCCTCATCGGTGAAGAGTTTTATGCCGCTTCGGCCTACCTTTCCCGAAACCTGGAACTGGTGGCCATGCTCAAAGCCCAGGACTATTTCAAGATCCTCATCGTCATCAGTGTGCTGATCGGCACCGTCATCTCCACCCTGGGCATCAACGCCTTCCTCAATTTCCTGCCGGTGGAATAAGCTCAAACATAGTAAGGAATTATAATGAACCAAAAGCCCCGATTCGAAACCTCCCTGGTCCATGGCGGCCAGAAACCTGATCCCCTGAAAGCGGTGGTGACGCCGATATACCAAACCTCGACCTTCGCTTTCGAAAACGCCCAGAATGGCGCCGATTGCTTTGCCGGCGAAAGTGACGGCTACATCTACACCCGCTTGGGAAATCCGACCGTGCGGGCTCTGGAAGACGCCGTGGCCATCCTGGAAGGAGGTTTCGGAGGAATCGCCCTGGCCAGCGGAATGGGGGCGGTCACAACTATCTATATGTCTTTCCTCTCCGCCGGGGCGCACATTGTTTCCACGGATGCCGTTTACGGTGCTTCCCGGAGCGTCCTGGAGAACCATCTTTCCCGCTTCGGAGTGCAGGCCAGCTTTGTGGATACCAGCGACCTGACCAGGGTGGAAGCCGCCCTCCGTCCCAATACCAGACTGCTTTATGTGGAAACCCCTGCCAATCCAACCATCACCCTCACCGACATCTCCGCCTGCGCGGAGCTCTGCCGCGAACGCGGGATCAGGCTGGTGGTGGACAACACCTTCTGCTCGCCCTACCTGCAGCGGCCTCTGGAGCTGGGGGCGGACGTCGTGCTGCATTCGGTCACCAAATTCATCAACGGCCATGCTGACGTTGTGGGCGGCGTTATCGTGGCCAAAACTGCCGCCGACCATACCCTGATGTACAACGTGATGACCAGCCTTGGCCCCAGCATGGACCCCCATCAGGCCTTTCTGGTTTCCCGGGGGCTGAAAACCCTCTCCCTAAGGTTGGAACGCGCCCAGGCCAACGCCACCATGATCGCGGATTATCTGGAAAAACACCCCGCCGTGGCTTGGGTTCGTTATCCCGGCCTGGCCTCCCATCCTCAGCGCGAACTGGCCCTGAAACAGCAGTCCGGTCCAGGCGCGATGATAAGTTTTGGCCTCAAAGGCGGTTTCGAAGCCGGCCGGATCCTGATGGACAACGTTCATCTGGCGGCTCTGGCCGTGTCCCTGGGTGGGGTGGAAACCCTGATCCAGCATCCCGCCTCAATGACCCACGCCAAAGTAAGCGCGGAAGCCAAACTCCTGGCAGGCATCACAGATGACCTGGTGCGCTACTCCGTGGGCATCGAAGCCGCGGAAGACCTCATCGCCGATCTCGACCAAGCCCTGAGCCGCATACCATCCTGACCCACCCGGCTTGAAATAAAGCCAATATAGCACTATAAACCCCTGCCCGCCATTCTATCCTGCCAGTCAGGCCCTGAGCGCCTGCGCTTATCCCTCTCCCCTGCCTCCCGTATAATCCTCGCATCAAATACGGGCATTATGCGGGAGGCGCATCCGGGACACAGGTCAGGGCCCTAACGGCCAGTCGGTGTCGCTTCACCCCGGCCAAAAGCTGGCGTCGAGCAAGGAACGAGCATCGACGGCAACAAAGACTGAGTGCTTCTATATATCCTACCTTCGTTTCCGCGGTTTATCCTGTCGTCCATGCTCATTGCTTTCGATGTACGCTAGGCTGTGATTTGGCGAGCCGTGGAAAAAGTAGTGAAAGATAAGTCCGTCCATAGGAAAAACCGTACAGCTGCTGCGAATTAGGCTGGAAAATGAGTAAAATGGGTTGAAAAGGAGCACAAAAAGTGGATCATTGTGCAGTTATGACGATTTTCAGCAGCTTACCAGCAACTTTTTGGGAAAGAAAAAGTATCAAAAGAAACTGGTCCCATAGCCCGAACCGTTACCCCCCCTAAACTGCACTTTCGGGGAGGGGTAACGGTTCTTGATTCATGTTTTTATTGTTTGTACCTTCAGGAATAAAGATACAAACTCATAATATTATGGGGCCGATCTACAGACGCGGAAGCCAACGAATATGTAGCTTTCGTACGGAGCTCCGTCGGCACGATTCGCCACCCTGCAAAGGCTAGCATTGTAGTTCCAGCCACCGCCGCGAAACACCCGAGACAACCCGCTGCTGGGACCAACCGGATTGTTCCGCGGACTGCTTCTGTAGTAAGAGTCTGAATACCTGTCCCAGCACCATTCCCAGATGTTGCCACTCATGTCATAAATGCCAATGCTATTGTCTTTTTTTTCCCCGACAGGATGACTGGTGTCTTCAGAATTATCTAAATACCATGCCACGTATTCTATTTTGTCCGAACCACTGTAAAGATAATCCGGTTCATTTGTTGCCCCGCGGGCTGCATACTCCCATTCCGCCTCGGTCGGCAATCTGTAACCATTGGCGTTCCAATCGCAGATGACAGCGTCCCAGATGGAGTCTTTAAAAGTGGGGATAGAGCCCCAATCGTTGGGATTAGTGCTTCCACCGATTCTGTAGCAGGGAGCTAGCTCCTCTTTCACGCTGCGCAAGTTGCAGTATTTCAGGATGGCATACCAAGAGACATTATAAGCAGGATAGTTAGCCCCCAAGCCATATTTGATTGTCCAGGTTGTATCTGGTTTTATATCCGGCGCCATATACTTGGAAAACTCCTTTTGGGTGACCTCAAATTTGCCTATGTAAAAAGAGTTCAGGGTGTCTATATGGGTTGGCAACTCATCTTCACATCCCTTACCTCTTGTATCTCCCATGGTGAAGCTGCCGCCCTGAACAAATATAAATCCTGGTATTTGTTTTCCTGAAGTGGATATTTTATCTGATGATGTTGTTGTTGAAGATTGTGTTATTATTTCTTGTTGATTGGTGTTATTCTGTCCGTATATCAAATGAGCCACTAACAGCATAGCAATCACACTATAGAATGACTTCATTACTGTTCCTCTAATTGTGAACACTCCTTGGATAGTATTCCAAAGCTTCTTCATGTCGTTCTCCTTATATGATATTCGATCTAGTTGAAATATTCGTTTGTTAATCACTCAGTCGAGCTATCCGTGGTCGATAAGCCTCAACAGTAAAGTGTACCAATAAGTTGGATGTGCCGAGATGTAGGCTTTGTCCCTATAAGTTTCCACTTCGTTGCCAGTATTCTGGGGAGGGGTGAATGAAAGCAATTCGTTGCGCCTCTTACTTGGCCGATGGAATTGAGGTTGGTGACCCTGCCGCACAAGTTGATTGTGGCTGTATGCCCTAAACAAACGCCGAATTATAGCAGCAGGTCACCGATTAAACAACCGTTTTGTTCATCTTTAGCTCCTTTAGTCTTGGCGCAGATGTGATATTTTCGTTTCTAATCTGTTAATAGTGCAAAATCAAAGCCAATTATAGTAACCGCTTAACTTACTGTATGTTATGTAGTTAGTCATTTATAGATTATTGATCTTGTGGTAGATTATACCACCCTATTTTTTGTATGAACCTAATTTTATGGCCTAATGCATCTTAATTGCGTTGTTTTCAGCCTGTGGTATTTTTCACCACAGAAAAATACCAATGTGGTAAAAAATACCACATTTTGCCTGAGTGGTGTGGGTTGCCCAAGAATAACTGGTTCAAATTGGATTTATGGCTCTGTTTCAAATCTTTTGGGAAATCGCGGCATGAGGGCAAGAATCCCTTTGCGCGCGGTGTTTTCCGGTTAAATTGTGGGAAGCATAAACATACCGGAGAATACAATGAAAAGGATCCAGTTGACATTTTCCCTGTTGGGTTTGCTGGCCTTGGAACTGATTCTGCCGGGGCTGCTCATTGCCGGAGAAGCCCCCGGGGCGGAAAACACCACCCAGCGGGTGATAAACTTCGCAGGAAGGTATTGGTGGGTGAAAAACGGAAAGAACTTGGGACCCGGGCCGAACAACTTTTCCGACAGCGAGGAAAGTGTTTGGGTAGATGACGCAGGGAAACTGCACCTGAAAATTCGCCAGATTGGAGGCGTCTGGCACTGCGCCGAGGTCTGGACCCTGGAGCCTGCCGGATACGGCAATTACCTCTTTTACCTAGAAAGCCGGGTGGACCTCTATGACCCCAACGTCGTCGCCGCGCCTTTCCTCTATGCCGATGACCTGAGAGAGATCGACATCGAATTCTCCCGCTGGGGCGATCCGGACTATCCCTGCGGCAGCTACACCGTCCAGCCCTACTCTATTCCAGGCAACAACCATCCTTTCGAGGTTGAACTGGAAGGGTCCTGGACTTCGCACTCCTTCCTCTGGCAGCCGGATTTCGTCCATTTCCGCAGCCTTCACGGACATTATGATGAACCGCCCCATTCCAGTTACGTGATCGAAGACTGGCTCTATGAAGGGCCCAGCATCCCCGCGGAATCAACGGACATGAAGCTGAACATCAACCTCTGGCTGATGAGCGGACTACCGCCCATAAACGGCCAGGAAACGGAACTGGTCGTCTCTGATGTTATCATTACCCTGGGCATCTTCATAGAGCCACCAGATCTGCAAATCTCCAGAACGGACACTGGCCAGATCATCCTGAATTGGAACGAAGTTCCCAACGCCCTCAGCTATGTGGTTTTAGAGGCGGATGCGCCCCTCCCGGTTGGCGATCCCGGATGGATCGAACTCGAGGCAACATCTTTAACTTCCATATTGCTGGAACAGGGCGCGGAGAAAAAATTCTACTGCGTGAAGGCGGTGCGGGAATAGGGAACACTTGGATGAGATGAAAACGATAGTGGGCTGTTCAGTTGCGGCTCACTTTTTTCCCACGGGGGCGACGTAGATCACAAATTCCTCTTCACCGTCCAAGCCCAGGCAGGCGTTCATTTTTTCATCCATGAAGGCGCCGACCATGCAGGCTCCGGCTCCTACAGCCTCGGCGGCGAGATGGATGTTTTGGCCCCAGTGGCCGGCGTCAACATACAGATAGCGGTAGGAGCGCTGCTGATAACGCCAGACCGCGCGATAGGGCCGGGCGCAGAGGATGAAGGTGACGGCGGAGCGCACCACCATTTCCTGTCCCATGCAGCCACCCAAAACGTGATCCGCGATATCGTCCGACTCTTCCAGACTGACCAAACCGTGTTTGAGAGGATGATACCAGTAGAGCCCGGCGGCGAGGTGGGACACATTATTCACCAGCAGATAGCATTCAAAGGGGTGGCGGCTGCCGGCTGAGGGAACGTTGCGGAAAGTGGTCTCAATGTTTTTGCCGCTACGGAAATCGCGCGCCCAACTGGTCGCCCAAAGCATGAAGGAAAGCTCTTCCAAAGACAGCGGCTGATCTGAGTATTTGCGCAGGCTGCGGCGCTGGCTGATGGCCTGGCGCAGTGAAATTTCCGGCGCCGGAATCCTTTCCACGGCAGGAAGTTGGATGACCTCTCCGGAGCGGGCTTTCACCGCTTCGGGACAGGGTTTGCCCTGCTCCTGGTCGCTGGAGCCGCCATAGATGTAGCGGGTGAGGCGCACGAAATCCGGTCCGATGCCGGCAGCCCGGGGCAGGTCTTGTTGAATCCGGCGAACGTCTTCCCCGCGGCTCTGTTCCAGCTGGTCATATTCCTCCGCGCTCAGTTTCGCGGCTTCCATCACTTGTTCCCGGCTCGCGCCGCGGGCTTTGTGATAGAGGTAGTAAAATGTCTTTTCTTGCATGATCGTCTCCTTGGTCAGTCGCCCAGACAGATGCCCAGCCCGCGCGCAGTTCGCACCAGGCCTGATTTCAGATCAACATGGTTGTAGGTTTTGATGGCTTCGGCTAAAGGCACAGCGACGATATCCGGATGGCGGTAGGCAGCCATGTAACCCCATTTTTGCTGCAGCACCATTTCAAAGGCCGCCACGCCGAATTGCGAGGCCAGCACACGGTCGAAGGAATTGGGGCGTCCGCCGCGCTGGAGGTGGCCGAGGATGGTTTCGCGAATCTCTATGGGACAGCCGGCATCCTTGAGTTCCTGGGAGAGACGCAGCCCTGCTCCGCCCAGGCGGATGGGCATGGCGCCGGGTTCCTCGCTGGCGGTGTAGCTCATCGTTCCGCCCAGCGGTTTGGCGCCCTCGGCGATCACGATGTTGGCAAAGCCTTTGCCTGCGGTGAAGCGGCGGTTGAGCGCGTTCATCACGGAATTGATGTCATAATCGATCTCGGGGATGAGGCAGACTTCTGCTCCGCCGGCGATGGCTGCGTGCATCGCTATCCAGCCAGCGTAGCGGCCCATCACTTCCAGGATCAGAACGCGGTGATGGCTGGCGGCGGTGGTCACCAGCTTGTCCACGGCATCAGTGGCGGCATCGACGGCGGTCTGAAAGCCGAAGGTGAAATCGGTGTCGGAGAGGTCGTTGTCGATGGTTTTGGGTACTCCGATCACGGGACAGCCGAGTTCGAACAAGCCCTGTGAAATGCGTTGGGAGCCGTCTCCGCCGATGTTGATGACGGCGCTGATGTTCTGGGCGCGGAGGCGTTCCATAAGGTCGGCGCCACGGTCGATCGTGGTCCAGGAACCGTCCGCGTTCTGCACGGGCCAGTTGAAAGGCCCGCCGCGGTTAGTGGTGCCGATGATGGTGCCGCCCTGGACGTGGATTCCGGCCACGGTTTTGGGAGTGAGTTCCATCAGTTGCATGGGGTCGAGCAGTATGCCGTTGAAGGCGTCGATGCTGCCCAGAATTTCCCAGTCAGGTTCAAACGCGGCGCGTTTCACGATGGCGCGGATGACGGCATTGAGACCGGGGCAGTCTCCGCCCCCGGTTACAACCAGCAGCCTTTTTTTCATATTATACTCCAATTGTTTAACAAATTGATTACTCCGGCTCAGGCATGGGATCTGATAATGCCCTGATACACTGCGCGGTTGGCCTCGATGATCTCTTCCAGACTGGGTTCCGGGTTGTTCGGCCAGGCCTCCGCAGCGGCGGCGCAGATGGCGTGAATTTGCGGAAAAGTTATCTTCCCAGCCAGAAACAAATGCAGGGCGGCCTCGTTGGCGCTGTTCAGCACCGTGGGCAGGATGCCTCCCGCTTTGGCGACCTCAAGTCCCAGATAAAAAAGAGGATAGCGTTCCGGCGCCAGGGGCGCGAATTCCAACCGGGAAAGGCTGGGCAAATCGGTGGAAACCAGTCGCGAAGCCCAGCGCTGAGGCCAGGACAGAGCGTAAAGTATGGGCAGTTTCATGTCTGGAGTGCTCATCTGGGCCAGGATCGAGCCGTCCACGAATTCCACCAGGGAATGGATCACAGACTGAGGATGCAGCACTGCTTTGATCCGCTCATAAGGCAGCCCGAAAAGCCAGTGGGCCTCCATCACCTCCAGGGCTTTATTGAACATTGTGGCGCTGTCAAGGGTCACTTTCGCGCCCATCGACCAGTTTGGATGCTTCAAAGCCTGTTGGGGCGTGACCCAGACAAAATCCTCAAGGGGCAAATCGCGGAAAGAGCCGCCGGAAGCGGTGATATGGATGGCCCTGACCTCGGTGAAAGGGTGCCCGCCGATGGCCTGGAAAATGGCGCTGTGTTCACTGTCCACGGGCAGCAGTTCCACTTGGTTCTTCCTGAGCAACGGCATCAGCAAATGGCCCGCCATCACCAGTGATTCCTTGTTGGCCAGGGCCAGCCGGGCTTTTTTCTCCGCGATGGCAAAGCTGGCGCGAAGGCCGGCTGATCCACTGATGGCGTTCAGGGCAACGTCATAATCCTCATTGCGCAAAGCCTTGAGCAGTTCCTCCTCGCCAAAAAACAGTTTCAAATCGGGATAGGCTTGGCGCAGGGAAGATTGCTCTGAGGATTCTGTTATTCCCGTGAGAATTGCTGTGGAAACCGAAAATTCCCGGCAGACAGCGGCGAGTTTTTGCGCGTCCCGGTGGGCAGAAACGAGGCTGAGAGTGATTCGGGGAGCTTGTTCGCGCAGAACTGCCAGGGTGGACATGCCGATGGAGCCCGTGGCACCCAGCAAGGCAAGTTTGCCTACCATGTGTAGCTTAGAGACAGCCTCTGCGAAGAACCCAGTTCGTCCGGCGAGCCGTTTCGCCAGGCGTAATCCAGCCCCAATGCCTTATAACACACTCCCAGTCCCGCGGTGAAGCAATCCGAATCCCAGCCCGCCATCACGTTCAGCGCTGGAATAGGCTTTACCAGAAGCCCGGCATGAAAGTCCGCGCTCACGGGCCCGGCAGCCACGTTGGAGGCTTCGCCACGGTCTTCCGCGAAAATCTGGGTGCGCAAGGCCAGGTGGACGGGGATTCCATTGAAGGGAGAAAAACCGTAGCCGAATTCCAGGTCCAGATTGGGTATGGCGATTTCGTGGGTGCCGTTGGCCCAGATGAGTTGGGTGGAAAAGAAATCACGGAGGTTGGCCGCGGCCCGGAACCCTTTGCCGGCGTCCCAGAGCAGGCCAAGGTCTGCCCCGATGCCGAAACCGGAGTTTTCCGCCAGGCTGCGGTAAGCCAGTTTGGGCGTGAGGCCCAGATGCAGATTGTTCTTCAGAGAGCGGGCCAGACTGCCATAGACTATCAAGTCATGGTTGCCCACGGTTTTCCAAACTTCGGGGCGGTTGGAATTGCTCAGGCTGTCAGCAGGGTTTTCAAGCTGGGTGAGTTTGATTTCGTCAATGCCCAAGTGGTTGATCTGAACAGAGGTGCGGGTTTTGGTGCCAAACACTACGCCCAGCTGGTTCTGCTGCATCAGACCTTCAAAATGCTCCACCCGCATCAGCTCGACTCCGCAGGAGCCGGGTTCGGCCAGCAGGGCGGGATTCCACCAACCCGCAGCCAGGGAGTTGCCAAATGTGAGGCCGGTGTTGCCCATCGCCTGGTTTTGCACGCCGGAAGAGAGCTGAAAAATCTCACCGGCGTATTTGGTGGCTCCCAGCAACGCCGAAAGCGCCAGAATGAGGATGGCTATACATGTTTTTTTCATGATTCTCACCTATGCGGACATGATAATCCGTACAGCGTTTTCGGTAAAGAAATATTTTCCGCGGTAGGCTTCAGCTTCCCAAAATTCCCAGCAACACACCAGCGGCAACGGCGGAACCGACCACCCCGGCCACGTTTGGGGCCATGGCGTGCATCAGCAGATAGTTGGTGGGATCGTATTTCTGACCCATCACCTGGGAAACGCGCGCGCTGGCGGGCACAGCGGAAACGCCAGCGTTGCCGATGAGAGGATTGATCTTGTCTTTGATGAACAGATTCATGAATTTGGCGAAAAGGACACCGCAGGCGGTGGCGATCGCGAAGGCGAAAGCGCCGAGGAAAAAGATTCCCAGAGACTGAGGAGTCAGAAATACGTCGGCGGTGGTTTTGGCGCCCACGGTGAATCCCACCAGCACGGTCACGATGTCGATCAGGGATGTGCGGGCCGTGAGGGCAAGGCGTTCCGTGACGCCGCATTCCTTGAGCAGATTGCCTAAAAAGAGCATGGCAAGCAGGATGGCCCCTCCCGGGGCAATGATAGCTGTCACCAAAAAGGTGATAACGGGGAAAAATATCTTTTCTCTCTTGGAAACCTGGCGGGGCGGTTTCATGCGGATCAGGCGCTCTTTGGGTGTGGTGAGCAGCTTCATGATCGGCGGCTGGATCACCGGAACCAGAGCCATATAGGAATAGGCTGCCAGGGCGATAGGACCAATGAGGTTGGGAGCCAGCTTCGAGGCCAGGAAGATGGAGGTGGGGCCATCCGCTCCGCCGATGATGCCGATGGAGGCGGCTTCCAGCACATTAAAGCCCAGCAGCAAAGCGCCCAGGAAAGTTCCGAAAATGCCCACCTGGGCCGCGGCACCCAGCAGAATCAGCTTGGGATTGGCGATCAGGGTGGAAAAATCGGTCATGGCGCCAATGCCGAGGAAGATCAGGGAAGGGTAGATGCCTTTGTTCACCCCGAAATAGAGGTAGTTGAGCACGCTGCCTTCGCTTACCACACCCAGACCCTGCTCTAGCAAGCCGGGAATGTTGCCCACAACGATGCCAAAACCGATCGGCACCAGCAGCAGCGGCTCAAAGCCTTTCACGATGGCCAAGTAGATGAACACGATCCCGGCTAGGATCATCACGACGTTGCCCCAGCTGAAATTAATGAAGCCGGTGGTGTTGAGAACCTGCAAAAATTCCTGCATGTTTAGGCCTCCAGCTCCACCAGCGGATCGCCTTCCTGCACGGTGTCGCCTTTCTGCACGTGGATTTTCAGCACTTTTCCGCTCAGGTTGCTGTGGATATCGGATTCCATCTTCATCGCTTCCAGGATCAGCAGGGTGGTGCCTTCCTGCACAACATCGCCGGGTTGCACCTTAAGATCGATGATAAGGCCGGGCAACGGAGCGCGAACTATCCTGTCCGCGGGAGCGGATTTGGCTACTGGAGCCGGAGTTTGCTGGCGGGTTGTTTTAGGTGCGGGCTGTTCCTTGATCTCGAAGCCGCTCAATGTCATCAGCAGATCGCCTTCCTGCACGGGGGCACGGTCTTTCACGTGGATCTTTTCCACCACGCAATCCACCGGAGCGGCGATTTCAGATTCCATCTTCATCGCTTCCAGCACCAGAATGGTCTGGCCCTTTTTAACGGCTTCACCTTCCTTCACGCGGATGGATGCTATCACCCCTGGCAAGGGAGCGCGGACCTCACCGGAGCCGGCGGCGAAATCGCTGGAAAATGCCGGCGCTAGCGGAACTGAATGTTCCTGCTGTGGCAGCACAGGCACCTGGGACAGGGTGTCATCCTCGATCTGGATCAGGTAATCGGTGCCGTTGATATTGATCTTGGCATGGCTGGTGGTGTATTCCAATACCCGGGCTTCATAGCGCTGCCCGCCGATGATCAGTTTGTAGGTTTTCATGGTTTTCAGCTCCTTTTGCGCAGAATTTCCCGGTTGGGCATGTTCAGCAACATGCTGCTCCGCCACTGGTCGGAACCCGCACGGCGGAAGGTGAGCAGCAGCCTGCGCCGCTCCTCGATATCGTGTTTGTGGAAGTGCAGCGTGGCGATGGTGGCTGCAATCACATGTGAGTTCATGTCCACCGGCTTGGCCTTCACCTTGCCGGAAGACGTTACCACCAGGGTGCTGTCAGCTTTTTTGGGCTTGGGATTCAAACGTTTCAACTGGCCTACCACCAGGGCGGTGACAGCCAGGGCAACAAACACGGTCAATATCCCAAAACCGAGGATAATGGCTCCGAAATTCAGCTTTTTAGCGTTGAATTCCTTTTCGAAGGCCACAAACTCTTCCGGAGTTCGGTTCAGCGCCTGCAGGGAATAGTCGTCAAAACTCCTGTCCTCGCTATCGATGCCGGCGAACTGGCGTACTTTCTTCACCGGCAATTGGTTCTGCGCGGCCAGCTCGCCGATGCTACTAAGCTCCGTGAAGCCGTAGATGCTGTATTGCTGTGCCAGAAAGGCCCGGAAAGGCGTGATGCCCAGCTTGCGCAGGCTCATCTTGTCGAGCACCTCGTTCTTGGGCTCGATGCCCAGATACTCTTTCCAGTGCTCGAGGTCACTGATCTCCAGTTTGGCGGCCACGTCCGTCAGTTTGTCCGTTTCCTTGAAACCGTAGGCGCTGACAACCTCGCTTTCCCTCAATTTCAGCAGGCTGTCGGACATCGCCTGGATCTGAAGCTGCAGGTCTTCGAAGCTGGGCTGCTCCACTTCCTGGGCCGCCAGCGCCAGGCAGAGCGCCAGCAGCAGAAGGCCAAATATTGTTCTCTTGCTCATGATCATATCTTAAAGTGGCATGTTGCCATGCTTGCGGGGCGGGATGCTGTCCTTTTTGTTGGCCAGCATTTCCAGAGCCCGGATGAGGCGGAAGCGGGTGCGCGAAGGCTCAATGATATCGTCGATGTAGCCTCGTTCAGCCGCGACGAAGGGGTTGGCGAACTTTTCCGCGTACTCTTTTTCCCGTTCCAACAGGGTCTGTTTGGGATCGTCGGAAGCCTGCGCCTCTTTACGGAAGATCACTTCCACAGCGCCTTTGGGGCCCATCACGGCAATTTCGGCTGAGGGCCAGGCGTAAACAAGGTCAGCGCGCATGTGGCGGCTGTCCATCACGCAGTAGGCGCCGCCATAGGCTTTGCGCAGGATCACGGTGATTTTGGGAACTGTGGCTTCAGCGAAGGCGTAGAGCAGCTTGGCGCCGTTGCGTATGATGCCGTTGTGTTCCTGGCTGGTGCCGGGCAGGAAGCCAGGCACGTCTTCCAGCACTATCAACGGGATATTGAAGGAATCGCAGAAACGTACGAAACGAGCGGCTTTGATGGAAGCGTCGATGTCCAAAACCCCGGCCAGGATTTTTGGCTGGTTGGCCACTATGCCCACAGGGAAACCGTTCATCCGCGCGAAGCCCACCACCACGTTTTGGGCGAAATTCAGCATCACCTGCAGGAATTCACGGTCGTCCACCATCTCATGGATCACGTCCAGAATGTCGTAAGGCTTGTTGGGATTCTCCGGGATTATTTCATCCAGCGAAGCGCAGGCACGGTCGATCGGATCGTGGGATGGCACATAGGGCGGGTCTTCCATGTTGTTGGAGGGCAAATAGCTGAGCAGTTTCTTTATCAGCAGCAGGGTCTCTTCCTCACTGTTGGTGATGAAATGCGCCACGCCGCTCTTGCTGGAATGCACTTCCGCGCCGCCCAGGTCTTCCGTGGTAACAACCTCGTTCAGAACGGTTTTCACCACCTTGGGCCCGGTCACGAACATATAGCTGTTGCGTTTTTCCATCATCACAAAATCTGTGATGGCAGGGGAATAGACCGCCCCACCGGCACATGGGCCAAGGATGGCTGAGATCTGGGGAACAACCCCGCTGGCCATCACGTTGCGCCAAAAGATCTCGGCATAGCCGGCCAGGGCGTCGATCCCTTCCTGGATGCGCGCTCCGCCGCTATCGTTAAGCCCGATAACCGGGCAGCCGTTCTTAAGTGCCATGTCCATTATCTTGCAGATCTTTTCCGCGTAGGTCTTGGAAAGTGATCCGCCGAAGACAGTAAAATCCTGAGCAAACAGATAGACCAGGCGTCCGTTGATGGTGGCGCTGCCGGTAACCACACCGTCACCGGGATAGACCTGTTCGTCCATATCAAAGTTGGTGCAGCGGTGGGTTACAAAGAGGTCAAATTCCTCAAAACTGTCAGGGTCCACCAGTAGCTCGATCCGCTCCCTGGCGGTGAGTTTGCCTTTTTCGTGCTGCTCCTGCACGCGTTTTTCGCCGCCGCCCAGGGTCGCCGCGTCGCGCTTTTCCCTCAGTTTGATGATCTGGGTTGTCATATTTCAATCCTTGTTTTGGCTGATGATTGATTCCAATCCTGTCCGGGCACGGAGTTACGGTCCCGGAGCCGGTCATTTGGGGGCCATTTAATTTAACTCCGTTTTCTCGTAAAGGTTTATTATTCCGTTGGAGAAATGACGGACGGTCAGGCCTTTCCAGAATCAGCGCAAGCGTAAGGTTTTTAAGAGCTTGCGCTCACCAGCAGTCCGCATTTCCAGCAGATATACCCCGGGGGCGACAGGATCGCCGTGCTGGTCGCGTCCGTCCCAAACAAACTGGCAAATTCCTTTGGCGCCGGAATTACCCTGAAACCCTCCAACCCTTTGTCCCCGAACGTTATGGATGGCGAGTTCCACTTTCTCACCGGTTTTGCCGGTTTGGCAGCTTATCCGCAGTTCATCTGAAAATGGATTCGGCGCGCAGACAAGCGCCAGGCCGGCATTCGGACACAAGCCATCCTCAACTGCCACATCGGGATAGAGTTCCGGGATTATCTGAGCCAGAAAGTCACTTACCCCATCCTGAAGCATGAAGTAGAGTGGAAAGCCAAGCAGCACCATGGTTCCGCCGGCATGGACCCTGATCGCCAACGGGTCGTTGTTGTTCGCCCCGCCGTTCAAAATCTCCGCCCGGTAGAGAGGATTTGCCGCTCCCGCAAAGACATAGCTCATCGGCAGCATCCCGTTCCAGGGCGCCGCCAGCTTGGCCGGGTCGGGATAGAGGTCTGGATATGTGTCACTCTGCGCGGAAACCAGCACGGCGGAATTGTTCAAAAGCGGCGTGATCCCCGGCAGAAACCTGTTTAGGAAAGCGCTGTCGAACTGGCTGGGGTATTTCCAGCCCGATATCAGCAGGGTTCCGCCGCTTAGCAGGTAACTGCCCAGAAGGTTTTGGTAGGCAATGATCTGCATGTCCGTAAAATCGTCGCAATGCCAGAGGATGAAGGGATAGTGGCTCACCTGGTCCAGGCTGAGCGGGTCCTGGCTCTCCAAGTCCCAAACCGAGTGGGAAAAATCACCCAAAACGCTAGCGTAGAAATCATCCACCATCTGGTCGGTGGGTGAGATATTTGCTCCGTTGCCATGCCTGGTCTCATCCACCAGCAAAAAACCCCGGTCGAAGGGAAAGTGGATCGGCGCCGCTTCCATCACGTTGGAAGGCAGGCTGCGAAAGCCTTCCAGGTCCACAGCGGTAACATGGTATTGATAGATTTGGCCGTTGGTTACGCTGGAGTCCGTGTAGTTCAATGAATTAACGGGAACGTCTGTCACGCGGATGAAATCCCCATCCGGAATCTGTCTGCGGAAAACATGGTAACCCGCCAGCGGGATGCCTCCTTCAAAAGGATTCCAACTCAGGTCCACCGCGCCGTCATAAGCCAGGCAGGTAGCCAGTTGCAGCGTGTTTTGAGTGAAGGAACGGGTCAAAACCCAGTGGTTGGGGTCAATCAGGATTGTGCCGACGTCATCGGAAAGCGCTATGGGAAAATAGTTTGTGTAACCTTCCGGAGTGGCGCGGATCACCAGAGAATCCGCCACCGCCGAGCCCGGTATGCCGATCGGCACGTCTATGTCGAAAAGGGTGGAAGTTGGACTGGTTGTGGTTCCGATGACCTTGGCCTGGCCGCTGTCGTTGTGCAGAACGGTAAAGCTGGCGTCGGGGATGCCCGGTGAATATATCCACTGCTGGAAAAACTGGCTTAGGTCCATTCCGCCGGCTTGTTCGGCGAGGTCGATGAATTCCGCCGTGTTGATGTTTCCGCCAGGAAACGCGGTTATGATGGAGCGGATGAAGTTGAAGAAGGCGTCGTTGCCCAGCTTCAGCCTCAGCATGTGCAGCACGGAGGCCGATTTTTCGTAGGTGGGCGGCGCGAACATCATGTTGTATTCAGGGTCGAAGATGGTTTGAGGACCGTTGTTGTTCTCCCAGGAGATGTAGTATTGCTGGATGTGGTCGCGCAGATAGTCGCAGCCGGCCTGCCAGCCCTCGTGATGCGCTTCCCAGAGGAATTCCGAGTAGGTGGCAAAACTTTCCTTCAGCCACACTTCGCGCATGGTGATGGGTGTCACCAGGTTTCCGTACCATTGATGCGTAAGCTCATGCGCCACAATTGATTCATAGTTCTGGTCCCCGGTCAGGTAAGCCGCGCCAAAGGTGGTCATGGTCTGGTGTTCCATTGCCGCGTAGGTGGTCATCGGCACCACCATATGCCCATATTTTTCAAAGGGATAAGGCCCGTACAAGGAGGAGAAGAAGTCGATCATGTCCGGAACGTTGGCGAAATCCACCTGGGCGTTGTTGAGTTGGCCGGGCATCACGAAATTCTGGATGAACAGGTCGCCGGCTTGCTGCGCGAACTCGATATAGGGCGCGGCCGCGAAACCCATCACGTAAGTGGCTATGGGATAGGATGATACCCAATGGTGGGTGTGGGTGCCGTCTCCGTTGTCCGTGATTCCGGTCCTGATCCCGTTGGCGGCGACAAGCCAGTCGCTTCGGATGCTTATGTTCCAGTCCACCAAAGCCTTATCCCAGGGATGGTCATACGAGGGCCAGAAATAGCGCCCGGCGTCGGGGTTGGAGAGGGTGTAAACCGCGGAGGGGGTGAAGATCAGGCCGATGTTGTAAGGCGGGGGCGAACGGCGGGGGTGGCCGGAATAGTAAACCTTGGTAACAAAAGGAGTTCGCTGCGCGGGAGGCAGCGGAATGCTCACCAGCCCGTTGGCATGGGTGAAAGCCACCGGCGCGTCGTTGAGCAGAACGCTGTAAACATGCAGCGAATCGCTCTCCAATTCATACTGGATCGAATCCAGAGGCCACTCCGGCGTTACCTGCGTCTCCACCATGCCTGTGATGTACTGGCTCTGGGTGTCTATCGCGAGGTTTATCTCATACTTGGTGATGTCAAATCCGGTGAGAGAATCGGCACGCTCAATTTCTTGCGTGCTCGGCTCCAAACTCCAGAAGGGCTGGGTGGCGCAAAGGCTGCTGGCAATCAACGCCAACAGCAACAAGGGCAAATACTTGGCAATCCTGTTCATCTTATCCTCAGGCGGGTTCTAACCCTGTCTCAATCAAGGGACCATATCCAGCCGGAGCTGGGTTTTTGTCAATCAGATATCCGATGCTAAATCCCGGAGCCAGTGCAATGGAAAAGAGCATCAGCATTTTCCCGGTGGAAATAGCAGCATAAGCCATCTGAAAGCCAAACCGCAAGGGTATTCACGAGACTGGACCAGAGGGCAGGATCTATTTCTTAGAAACTTTGGAAAGAATCAGGGAGACTTATAAAGCCCAATGCCAGTTGATTCGCAGTTGCAACTAGGTAGCTAGTTATAAAAAAAGAACTTGACTTGGATTTACTAGACAAAAACAATGCGTTCAGCCGCTTGGCTTTACACAGATCGTGATAAACGAGGGGTATCAGATGCCCTCAAGCAACCAGAGAACAACGAGTTGGATTTTACACCAAACATTATGGAACTCAACGAAGAAATCATTACTTAGGAGAACGAAGATGCCAGTTAAAGATAAATACAAACACTATAAATCTGATTTCACTAGGAATCTAAAGGAATTCGCTAAAGGATTATCAGAATATGTAGCTAACGGTGATGGACAATGGAAAGTAAAAGGGTTTATTGACATATTAAAGAACATATATACAATAAGTGCAGATACGAAGATCATTTCTAAAATACTTGAAATACATCTTTTCCCCGCTATCGTCAAGTTTGCCGATGATTTTAATTACAATATCGTCCTTCCTGATCACCAGAATTATTACCCAGATCTTAGTTTTGTCCATAAAGAAAACGACAAAATCAGATTCGCAGTTGATATTAAAACCACTTTCCGGATATTAGAAAACCCCGGAGTAGTTAATGGCTTTACATTAGGTAGTCATGGATCTTACTTCAAAGATAGGAACTCGAATAAAAACATCCAGTTTCCATACAACACTTATTTAGGTCATTATTGTATTGGCATTATTTACACAAGAACCAATCTGGAGAATGACGTTGAAAGAAAGTTAATTAGGGTAACTGAACTCCAGCCTGATGGTCAAAGTAAATTGAATATAAAGTATGAGACGGTAGAATTCGATAAATTGGATTCAATAGTATCTGTTATAAAGGATTTTACATTCTTCGCGTGTGAAAAATGGCAACTTGCAAGCGATATACAGGGCTCCGGAAACACAGCAAATATCGGATCAATAATTGACATCGAGGATATTATTAATGGAAACGGTATGTTTGCGAACCTAGGTGAAAAATGGTTTGACGAGTACTGGATAAACTATGGTAAATTGACAAAGCTAGTTAACGGAAAACTGGTAAAGATAAAAAGATTGAAAGAATATGTCGAATTCAAAGGTGGAGATGTATCAAAGATAAATCCAAAAAAAGGTAAGAGTCAACGCAAAAAATGAAGATTATAGTACCACCAATCAAGAGCCAAGGCATCAAAACAAAACTTGTTCCAGCGATAACTTCTATACTGCCAAAGTTCGAGGGTAGGTGGATTGAGCCTTTCCTTGGAACGGGTGTTGTAGCCTTTAATGTTAATCCGGATCGTGCTGTTCTTAATGACATTAACCCTCACATAATAAGGTTTTACAAGTCAATACAAGAAGGCATAATTACAAAGTACAATGTAAGAGAATATCTGAAAATTTCAAGTGAAAAATTAGCATCTTCAGGTAATAATGGTTATAATTACTTCAGAGAAGTCAGAGACAGGTTTAATGAATACAATGATCCTTTAGATTTCTTGTTTCTATCTAGATCTGGCTTCAATGGTATGATGAGATTTAATAAAAAGGGTGACTGGAACATACCTTTTTGCAAAAAACCTGGGAGATTCTCTAAGTCATATATTACAAAAATAGTTAACCAAGTTGATGCAGTGTCTAAGATAATCAAACCTCAATGGACATTCAAATGTAGTTCGTTCGAGTCGATCATAGAAGATGCTCATAATGGAGATATTATCTACTGTGATCCCCCTTACTTTGGCAGATATGTTGACTACTTTAACTCTTGGACTGAAAAGAATGAACAAACACTGCAAAAATTACTTGTAACAACAAAGGCTAAGTTCATTTTATCGACATGGTATGGTAACACATATCGAACAAATCCTATGATAGACTTAGTATGGAAGAAATATAATATTATAACTCAAGAACACTTCTACCACTCTGGTGGGAAAATTGAAAACAGGAATTCAATGATCGAAGCATTAGTTTACAACTTCGATGCATTACAAGAGCCTAAAGAAGAAGAACAACTAACGATTTTTTTTAAATTGGATAACTACGCTACAGGGATGCAATGAAATAAATACTCTTTTTCAATCCAGACAGGTAAATACATCCGAGTTGCTTTCTGGTGAACTCCTCCAGCCACTTGGTTTAGCATAAAGACATAACTGCTTACCCACCGCGATGTCCTTTCTGCTACGCCCTGAGCGCTCGCTTCCATCCCTCTCCCACGCCTCCCGTAGAATACTCGCATCAAATGCGGGCATCATGCGGGAGGCATGACGGGAACACAGGATAGGGCGTTAACGGCCAGACTATATCGCTACGCTATTCCCCAGGGTTCCAGGCCACCTGCTGGCGTCGAGCGAGGAACGGGCATCGACGCCAGCAACGATCAATCTCTCCAAAGTATCCTGTCGTCCATGCTCTCTGCGTTTGCTGTACGCCAGGCCCACCCCACGGTCTCTATGGATTTGTGGCCAAAAAAGGGGCGGAAGTTTCCGCCCCTCTGGCATGGGTGTTTGTAAGTTAGTTTCGCACCGCCACGACCTTGTAGAAAGCCCGGGGCAGGGCGCGGTTATCGGTGTAAGTATTCGTGATGATGGGGGTTAGGGTCAGCAGCTCATAGTCCCCGTAGGGATCGGACGCGCTGAATACCTTATAGCCGGTGGCATTGGGAATCACGTTCCAAGAGAGTTGGGTGGCCCCGTCTACGCGGTTGATGCTCAGCACGGGGGTGGAGAGGCTGATGATACCTGTGCCGGTAACCGGGATTTGGATATTGCTTTCGTCGGAATCGTTGCTGTTGATCACCACATTGCCGGAGTAGATTTGGGCGGAGGTGGGGGCAAAGGTGAGGTCGAAAGCGGTACTGGAGCCAGCGGGGATGGAGAAACTCAGAATATTTCGCTCTACGTTTCCAGAATCATGAACAGCATCCTTTCCTGCCCGGAAGGCCGTCCGCGCCGCTGATCCGCTCACTGTATAGCCCGCGGGTGTGGTGATGGTGCCGGAGAGGAGGGAACCGCCGCTGTTGCTGATGCTGAACTGAAGCGTGGAACTGGTGCCAACTTCCACCTCGCCGAAGCCCAGACTGGCGGGGCTGACCGCTATTTCGGGTCCGGTTTGGTAGGGAACCAGGGCCAGCTTCACATTGGGGCGGTTGCTGCTGGTATAGTTGCCTGAGAAGACATTGGTCTGGTCGTTGTAATCATTGCGGGCGCAGCGGTATCCGTTGGTGACGGATGTGTAGCGGACCGTTCCTGACTGCGTCCATTGTTC